>JBDSGZ010000104.1:0-5306 GCA_039918735.1 Ginsengibacter sp. | reverse complement strand
ATTAAAGCCTAAGATGAAAGTTTCGCAAAATCCAATCCCATTTCCAAAGCCAATCCAACAAGGATTCACCTTCGAAAATGTTGGGTATAAATACGTCAACACTACGCGATGGGCAAATCGAAATCTAAACTTTACTCTACATGCGAATGAGAAACTTGCGTTGGTAGGCGAAAATGGAGCGGGCAAGTCAACACTGGTAAAGCTCCTGGTTAGATTGTATGATCCTACCGAAGGCCGGATATTGCTTGATGGTCATGACCTGCGCGAATATGATTTAAATGAGTTGAGGATGGAAGTGGGGGTTATTTTCCAGGACTTCCTGCGATATCAAATGACGACTAATGAGAATATTGCAGTTGGAAACATAAATGAAATTAATAACCAGGATCTAATAATAAAATCAGCGCGACAAAGTCTTGCTCATGCTGTTATTGAAAGGTTGCCTCAAAAATATGAACAAGTTCTTGGACGGCATTTTAGCCAGGGTGTAGAACTGTCAGGTGGCGAGTGGCAGAAAGTGGCGCTGGCCAGGGCCTACATGCGTGATGCACAATTGATGATCCTGGATGAACCTACTGCCGCGTTAGACGCGAGATCTGAGTTTGAAGTCTTTCAGCGTTTTTCGGAGCTCACTGAGAATAAATCGGCGATATTAATTTCACATCGATTTTCTACCGTACGAATGGCCAACAGAATTTTAGTGCTAGAGAAAGGTGAGATTAAAGAGATTGGGAGTCATGAAGAACTGTTGGAAAAAGGCGGACAATATGCGGAACTTTTTCAGTTGCAGGCTATGGGATACCGTTAGTAGTTTAAAACAATACTTCTCATCTACTATTATACTGCTCATATAATTCCCGCTAATTCCAAACTTCTCTTTTTTATTTTCCTCAATTCCATGTCTTCAATAATCGGGTCAGGTAAAAGAACTATCGAATTATTATCCCGCTTCCACCAATCATCCTTCGCGAGATGATCAAAATGAATCACTGCTATTAAATACTTTCTCCCTTCCTCCGCATGCCATTCTTCTATCCATTCAAATTTTTCGCGGGGAATAAATTTCCAATCGTCAAAGCTGACATAGAATTTTACATAGAAATCATTCGTGAGTTCACTGGGTTTATGATAATATAATTTCTTATACTCATACTTGTATTCATAAGTGAGCGCTGAAATATCACTTAACACAGCCGACGCAGTAGGAAAGCTGCCCGCGCCTTTGCCATAAAAAAATTGTTTGTCGGCAAACGAACTTTCAATGACAACTCCATTGTATTCATTTTTTACAAACGATAGGTGGTCATCATGCTTTACGAACTGTGGAAGAACGAAGGCAGCGACTTTTCCATTGATTAGTTTTTTAGCCTGCGCCACCAATCTAACTTCATAATTTTTTTCTCTTCCAAAATTTGCGTCTCCCGCATTTATATTTTGTATGCCTGTAAAAACAATACTCTCCACCGGAGTTACAATTCCATAAGCATGGCAAAGAAGGATCACCCATTTATGAACTGCATCCCATCCTTCCACATCAAGCACAGGATTAGCTTCTGCGAAACCAAGTTCCTGTGCCTGTAACAGGGCTGTCTTAAAATCAAGCTTATCCTCAAACATTTTAGTGAGAATGTAATTCGTTGAGCCATTCACGATAGCCCGTAAAGAATGAAGAATATCGAAGTCATAGTACTCTTCAAGATTACGGATAACAGGTATCGATGCGCAGGCTGAAGGCTCACACAAGAAAGGAGAGCCCGTTTCCTTTTGAATCTGCAAAATCTCCGACAGATGTTCAGCCACCATTTTTTTGCTCGCACTCACCACGGCCTTTCCGCTCCTTAAGGCTTTTGAAACTATTTCAAAAGCAGCTTCAGATTCGCTAATCACCTCCACAATAACGTTGATCGATTCGTCGTCCAGCAATTCATTCTTATCAACCGTGAATAATGATGAAGGAGCGTTTCTTTTTTTAGAAGGATCTTTTATACAAACTTTTTTTATTGTAGCGTTCAAGGAGGGCGTTTGTTCCAGCACTTTATAAAGACCTTCTCCCACTACGCCAAATCCAAATAAACCTATTGTTAGCTTTTTATGTGTCGTCATTAATATTATTTAGTTTGTAATTCTGAAACCCCAACCGGATGATCAATCAAAAAGCTGGCGATGAGCTTTTGAATCTGTTCAAATTCCAACAGGAAACCGTCATGACCATATAAAGATTTGATAGATTTAAATTTTCCACCCGGAATGTTGTCGGCAATAAACTGCTGTTCATTTATTGGAAAGAGTATGTCAGTAGTGATTCCAACTACTAGTGTTTTTGCCTTGATCATTGATAACGCGCTTTCCAGGCTTTGCCTTCCGCGTCCCACGTTATGGGCATCCATACCCTTGCTAAGAAAGTAATAGCTGAAAGCATTAAATCTCCTTGCTAATTTTTCACCCTGGTATCGCTGATAAGATTCCGGTTTGAAATGCTCGAGGTGTCCATTGGAATCTTCAGATTGACTTGCGTGGTATGTCTCATAGTGCCTGTAGGAAATCAACGCGATGCTCCTGGCAACCTTCATTCCTTCAATACCTGCGGTTGGGCTTTTCTCCTTCCACGATTCTGTCGCTTCGATACTCATTCGTTGCGAGGCATTAAATGCAATGCCCCATGCAGAATGAAAAGCATTGGTTGCAAGCGGGAAAATATAGTCAAAAAGTTCAGGCTCCTCAATGGCCCACTCAATGCACTGCTGGCCACCCATCGATCCGCCAATTCCGATTTTTATATTAGTTATTCCTAAGTCTTCTTTTAGAAGCTGATAGGAGCGAATCATGTCTCTCGGCGTAAAAAAAGGAAAGTCGTGATAGTAGGGAGTTCCCGTTTCAGGATTTATATCCAGCGGGCCGATACTTCCATAGCAACTACCTGGCATATTTACGCAGATAATAAAATACTTTTTTGGATCAAATAGTTTGTCCTCTCCTACAAGTCCCGGCCACCATTCATGAGCATTACTGTTTGCAGTAAGCGCATGAAAAATCCATACCACATTGTTCTTTGCATCGTTGAGATTGCCATAGGTTGAATAACCAAGATGAAAGCCGGGAATTTTCATTCCCGACTCTAATTGGAAATCTTTATCATATCGAAAAACCTTCAAGCTCTCAGTCATTATTTCTTTTGTGTTTATACTAAAGCATTTCTATTAAACAGTTTCCTTACGAAAAAACTGCGTTAAATGCTTGTTCCAAATCTGCTTTAATATCATCAATGTGCTCGATGCCCACTGAAACCCTAAGTTGACCTGGAGTAACCCCGGCGGATAATTGTTCTGCATCACTTAGTTGCTGGTGTGTTGTTGCTGCGGGCTGAATGATCAATGTTTTTGTATCGCCCACATTAGCAAGGTGACTCACCATTTTCAAATTATCGACAAATTTAGTTGCATTTTCTTTTCCACCTTTTATTTCAAAAGAAAGTACTCCGCCTGCTCCTTTTTTTAGGTATTTTTTTGCATTGGCATAGTGTGGGCTACTTTCAAGACCGGGATAGTTTACTTTTTCAACCCGTGCATGTTTCTCCAGCCATTGTGCCAGTGCCAGCGTATTATCAACGTGACGCTGCATGCGCAGTGATAAAGTTTCCAGGCCCTGGATAAATAAAAATGAATTGAATGGAGAGAGCGCAGGACCGAAGTCTCTAAGGCCTTCCACACGGGCGCGAATGATGAATTGAATATTTCCAAAAGGCCCTTTGCTGCCGAATACATCGTTAAAAACCATTCCATGATATCCTTCGGAGGGTTCTGTAAATGCGCGGAATTTTCCATTGCCCCAATTGTAATTTCCGCCATCCACGATAATGCCTCCAATGCTATTTCCATGTCCGCCAATCCATTTGGTCGCTGCCTGTACTACCACGTTTGCACCATGCTCCAGCGGGCGAAAAAGATATCCGGCGCCGGCAAAAGTATTATCGACAATAAAAGGCAGATCATGCTTTTGCGCTACGGCCGCGATTTTATCAAAGTCAGGGATACTAAAATCCGGGTTACCGATTGTTTCTACATATATCGCCTTGGTCTTTTCGTTAATCAGGGATTCGATGCTATCCGCGTTGTCGCCTTTGGCAAATCTGGCTTCAATTCCCAAACGTTTGAATGAAACTTTAAATTGATTGTGAGATCCTCCGTAAAGAAATGAGCCAGTTACAAAATTGTCTCCGGCTTCCATGATATTATTCAGCGCGATGAACTGTGCTGCCTGGCCTGAAGCTACTGCCAGGCCCGCTACGCCGCCTTCTAATGCTGCCACTCGTTTTTCAAACACATCGGTGGTTGGATTCATGATCCGCGTATAAATATTTCCGAATTCTTTCAGTGCAAAAAGGTTCGCTCCGTGTTCTGAACTGTTGAATACAAAAGAAGTTGTTTGATAAATAGGCACGGCCCGTGCACCGGTTGTTGGGTCAGGTTCCTGGCCTGCGTGTTGTTGAAGTGTTTCAAAATGTTGAGTGCTCATAAATGATTTTTTATTGATGAAAAATTTTGGGTGTTTTCCTTAAGTTGAACAAACGAAGCCTTGAAGTAATAATGGTAATATGGAGTATGAAATGCCTTACGGCATACAAGATGCGATGCAATGCATGTTTGTTGACAATAAGATATGAAGATGTATTTCTGTAAAACGGCTCATAATTTATTATCCCACAAATATAGTAGGGTTTTATTTGTTGTCTGAAATCTTTTTTTTCGCCGCTTTGCAATTTGACTCATATTTAGGTTACAACAAAGGAGTGTAAAATTAAACATTATATTTTTTGGCCTGTGTGACTGGAGGAATAAATTGCTTACTTCCGGACTTGATTCAAACCAATATTCGATCGAACCCACCAAACACTTTTCATCCTATTTCTAAAAAGTTGCGAATTGATTTCCCGGTACAAGCGATTTAACCAGTAATACGAAAAATAGGTTCTTCTTTTTATCTACTTTTGAAATCCCAAAGACTTTTTTGCCAAGGCAAGTCGATTTTTTTGTTTTTCTAAAATAAATATCACAAGTATGTCTAGATTTTCAGATCATAATTTTAAAGATGAAAAAGCCCTGGTCCGGGTGGATTTTAATGTACCGTTAGACGCGGAATTTAATATTACGGATGATACCCGCATGACAGCATCGCTGCCTACTATTCAAAAAATTATCAAAGATGGGGGAAGCGCAATTCTTATGTCTCATCTTGGAAGGCCGAAACGCGGACCTGAAGAAAAATACACTCTGAACCACCTTGTTAGACATTTGCAAGAATTGCTACCA
>JBDSGZ010000103.1:0-6822 GCA_039918735.1 Ginsengibacter sp. | reverse complement strand
GTTATAGCTCCGCCGCAGGCAGAAATCAGCAATGGCTTAATTCAGGCCCGGCTTTACCTACCTGATGCGCAGGATGGTTATTACCGTGGGTCAAGATTTGACTGGTCAGGAGTAATTTCAGATCTTCAGTTTCAAGGTCACAGCTATTATGGGCAGTGGTTTCCAAAGTATGATCCAAGAATACATGATGCGATCATGGGGCCTGTAGAAGATTTTTATCCTATTGACTTCAGTGAAGCAAAACCAGGCGGAACTTACTTAAAAATAGGGATTGGAATTTTAGTGAGGCCCGATACAAATAAATATTCGATAGTGCCACCCTATGAAATCGTGAATCATGGGGAATGGAAAGTGAAAGCAAAGGGCCGCAGCATCGAATTCCGGCAAATTCTTAACGACGCTTCGTACTCATACGAATATAAAAAGACAATAGAATTAAGAAAGGGAAAATCAGAAATGGTAATCTCTCATACGCTAAAAAATACCGGAAATAAAACAATCGAGACCGACGTGTACAATCATAATTTTTTTATGCTTGATAAACAAACAACTGGCCCCGGATTTACCATTTCGTTTCCCTTCAATCTTAAGGCGGAAAGTGGCGGGAACACTAACCTCGCCGAGATACGCGGAAATCAACTGGTGTTCATAAAAGAGTTGGAACGAAAAGACCATGTTTATTATCCTGAGATCAATGGATTTGGAAATGATGCCAAAGATTATGACATAAAAGTAGAAAATCAAAACACAGGTGCAGGAGCAAGAATTACGTGCGACCGGCCATTATCCAAACTGGTTTTTTGGTCAGCCAGTACTACCGTTTGTCCGGAACCTTATATTCACATTAAAGCCACGCCAGGTGAAACTTTCACCTGGAAAATTACTTACGATTATTATTCATTCAATCCCAAAAAATAAATCAGAATAAGTGAAGAGAAGACTATATCCTTATGTGGCAGCACTTTTTTTAATCGCGAGTTGCTCAACTCCAGATGTTTCATTGGTAGCCGGAAAGGATTGGCCACTCTATGGTGGAAACAAAGAAGGCAACCGCTATTCGCCGCTAACTCAAATTGACACATCGAATGTGCAAAATTTGGAAGTAGCATGGATGTACAATGCCGCTGAACCCATAGACTCCACTGATCCAAACAATCGTGCGAAAGCGATACAATGCCAGCCAATAGTAGTTCATGGCATTTTGTATGGCACCACTCCTGAGCTTAAATTATTTGCGCTTGACGCAGGCACCGGAAAACAGTTGTGGAAATTTGAGCCCTTGAAAGACGGAAAAAATTATCGGATGATCAACGCGAATCGCGGAGTTGCGTATTGGGAATCAGGTAAAGAAAAACGCATCCTCTATAGTGCAGGTGCAAGTTTATTCAGCGTAAATGCAGATAACGGCCAAGTTGATTCTGCATTCGGAACCCATGGCATCGTTGACCTGCACGAGGGCCTGGCACCAGATTCTAGTATTGATGTCAGCCAACTTTCCGTTTCGGCTAATACACCAGGAATTGTCTATAAAAATCTTTTAATTATCGGTTCTTCCGTTTCTGAAGCCGGAGATGCAGCGCCGGGCAGTGTGAGAGCATTTGATGTTACGAATGGGAAACTCGTATGGACCTTTCATACTGTGCCCCATCCAGGTGAAGTTGGCTACGATACCTGGCCGAAGGATGCATGGAAACAGATTGGCGCAGCAAACAACTGGAGTGGTTTATCACTGGATCCAAAGCGAGGGGTGGTGTTTTTTGGAACCGGTTCTCCTTCATCTGACTTTTACGGTGGCAATCGCAAGGGCATGAATTTATTTGCAAATTGTGTGTTAGCCCTGGACGCTTCAACCGGTAAAATGAAATGGTACTTTCAAACAATCCATCATGATTTGTGGGACCGCGATATTCCAAGCCCGCCCAATCTTACTACTATAAATCATAACGGGAAAATGATTGACGTGGCAGTCCAGTCAACCAAAGACGGGCTGGTATATGTTCTCAACAGGGACGATGGAACTTCTATCTTTCCGATTGAAGAACGCCCTGTGCCGACAAACGGGCTTCCAGGTGAACATCCATGGCCTACCCAAAAATATCCTTCAAAGCCGCTACCGTTGTCTCACCAGGTATTTACCGAAGATGACATTACAGATCTTTCACCGGAGTCTCACTCTTATGTTTCTGAACTATATAAAAAATATAGAACAGACAACAAGTTCACTCCGCCGGATACCACCGGCACCATCCTTTTCGGATTTAGCGGAGGTGCAGAATGGGGAGGCAATGCTGTGAGCCCGGACGGAATTTTCTTTCAAAATAGCAATGACGATCCATGGCTTACAATAATGGTGGATACAGGCACAAGGAATCAAGAGTTTACTTCCATGTCGACGGGAAACAAGCTCTACCAGGTTAACTGCGCGGTTTGCCACGGCGAGGATCGGAGAGGGAGTGGCACACAGTTTCCAAGCCTCATCAACGTCGGAAAAAATCGCACCGCAGCCCAAATCAATTCAGTTATTAAAACAGGCGCGGGAAGAATGCCATCATTCCAGCGGTTATCAGAATCCGATAGAAATTTGATCGTAGCTTATCTATTTAACATGCCGCCAAACGCAAGACCGCAGGTATTTAGTGAGCATAATTCAACCGCTGCAGCACCGGAAACAAAGAAACAGTTTGGATTTAAGCCTGCTTATGTCAATAAGGTTTGGAGGAGGCTCACCGATCAGGACGGCTATCCTGCTATCAAACCACCATGGGGCACCTTCAATGCTATTGACTTGAATACCGGAGATTATTTATGGCGGGTTCCGTTAGGAGAGTATCCTGAATTGGCAAAGAAAGGTATACCGATAACCGGTACCGAGAGTTATGGAGGCCCATTGGCCACGGCAGGCGGACTTGTATTTATTGCAGGAACAAGAGATGAAAAAATAAGAGCTTTTGATAAAAAAACCGGGAAGGTAGTCTGGGAATATCTGCTTCCTGCCGGAGGGTTCGCCACCCCCATAAGTTATGAAGTTGACGGCATTCAATATATCGTGATTGCGGCGGGAGGTGCCCGTGGATTAAAGGCTGGTGGAAATTATGTTGCCTTTGCATTAAAGGGAAAAAAATAATGGCAAGACTGTTGATCGTAATAAAAGTATTCAATACAGTCGTGGCCGGGTGCTCAACTTTTACTAAGAAAGATCTAAGAACATTTTTAGTTCAGTGCTAACAATGAAAAAACTTAAATAATTATTCAACCCAAATATTTCAAAATGAAAAAAATAACTGGATTTCGATTTTTAGTGATAGCAGTGACAGTTTTGTCAGCGCCGCTATTGATGATGAACTGCAGCTCTTCTAAATCTGCAAGTGAAACTTTGAGTAAAAAAGACTTGAACTGGTACAACAGTAAAGTTTGGTTGGATGGATTGCAACTCACACCGCATGAAAGTATCAACAAGGAAGAGTTTGTCCGCCAATACAAAAAAAATAAAACCTACTATGATGAGGCGTTTAGTTACTTAAAAACCCACAACCCTGCTGATATGGCTCCAGGCACTTATATCATTGACTCAAATAACGTTTACATGATGATAGTAGAAAGTGATCCGAATGAAAAAGAGAAAGTAAAATGGGAAGCCCATAAAAATTTCAATGATATACAAATGATTCTGAAAGGAAAAGCAAAAATGGGAGTAGCGAAAATAGCGTCACCAAATGCGGTTATTGTCACCCCCTATGACGCCAAAGGAGATATCGCTTTCTATACTGTAAGTGGTGAAGATTATTATGATGGCGTTCCGGGAACGTTTTACATTTTTTCTCCGAAAGAAACGCATCGCCCCGCCTTTAAAATACCTGGAAATAATCTGGTAAAGAAAATGGTAATAAAGGTGAGAGTTCCTAAATAATTAAGGGACGACAGAAGAGAAACTTTTCAATTTCATTCCAAAAAGATTTTAACCATGACAGAAACAATTGCTAAAAAGCGCTGGTATCGCCTCATTCCAATTGCCTTCATTACTTATAGCCTTGCTTATCTTGACCGTGCGAATTTTGGCTTTGCCGCAGCCGGCGGAATGGCAGAAGATTTAAACATTAATGCGGCGATGTCCTCGCTTCTTGGTTCTCTATTTTTTCTTGGCTATTTTTTCTTCCAGATTCCGGGTGCTCTTTATGCAGCTAAAAAAAGCGCGAAAAAACTTATTTTTTGGTCATTGATTTTATGGGGCGGACTCGCAATGGCGACCGGCCTGGTGAGTAATTTTAATTTACTTGTCGTCATCAGGTTTATGCTTGGTGTTGTTGAAAGCGCGGTAATGCCTTCTATGCTTATCCTTTTAAGTCGGTGGTTCACAAAATCCGAGCGCTCACGGGCAAATACATTTTTAATTTTGGGCAATCCTGCAACGATCCTCTGGATGTCAATCTTGTCGGGATACCTGGTGCAGTCTTTAGGCTGGCGATGGATGTTTATTTTAGAAGGTTTTCCAGCAATTATATGGGCATTCTTTTGGTGGTTCCTGGTAGATGACAAACCCAAAAACGCGAAATGGCTTTCGGATGAAGAAAAACTTAAACTTGAAGAAAAGTTACTCGAAGAGCAGAAGGACATAAAACCAGTGAAGAATTATGGAGTGGCCTTCAGGTCAAAAGTAGTGATCCTGTTGTGCTTGCAATATGCATTATGGAGCATCGGCGTGTATGGCTTCGTTATTTGGTTACCAGACATTATAAAAAAGGCAGGAAATTTATCGATGGTAAATACAGGTTGGCTTTCATCCATCCCATACCTGGCTGCCATTATAACAATGCTAACAGCCTCTTATTTTTCTGACAAAACATTAAACAGGAAAGGATTTGTTTGGCCATTTCTGCTGATTGGCGCAATTGCATTTTACGGCTCTTATCTCATCGGCACAAATCACTTTTGGTGGTCTTTCACCCTGCTGGTAATTGCCGGTGGTGCAATGTATGCACCATACGGCCCTTTCTTCGCCATCATCACGGAGATATTACCGAGTAATGTGTCAGGAGGCGCGATGGCTTTAATAAACAGCCTCGGAGCACTTGGTTCCTTTGCTGGAGCATATCTCGTTGGTTATCTAAACGGTGCAACTGGTGGGTTTGATGCATCTTATATTTTTATGTCAGTATCACTTTTCCTGTCAGCTATCATAACAATGATTGCGGTAAAAAGTCCGCCAAAACCCGCCATGACATTAGTTGTGGACAATACCGATAAGAATATTGTTTCTCCTCCATCTGTTCCGTAGTATGAAGTTGCTATGATTTAAATGATGGACACGAGTCAGAAATAAATTCACCTGTTGAAATCAACATACTTTTAATAAAAAAATAAAGAAATGATTATAGATAATTTAAAGAATGCTGAAAAATACTATTGCCTGCATCCATTGTTTAGCAAAGCATTTGAATTCATTCATTCGCAAGATCTGGAAAATATCGAAGTAGGTAAATATGAAATTGACGGAGACGGGCTGAGGGCTATTGTTACCAATAAACATGGAATGACTGCATCCGAGTCTGCCGCAAAGTTTGAATGCCATGATAAGCATATTGACATACAGCTTTGCATAAACGGTGTAGAACAATTAGGATGGAAACCGCGTGATGCCTGCTCTCAACAGAAAGGTGAATACAACCCGGAAAAAGATGTAGCATTCTACAACGATGCGCCGGATATGCATTTCACTTTAACCAATGGACAGTTCGCAATTTTCTTTCCGGAAGATGTGCATGCACCTATGATTGGCGAAAGCGAGATTAAAAAAATGGTGGTGAAGGTGAAGATTTAATTTTTTTTTAGGCAGAGGTAGATCTCATTGATTTTGCCAGTACGAGTCTGAAGTCCCGTTCTCTAAATTTTGTTTACAGACTAACGTAAATCAAGAGAATGGGATTTATAATTTTTTGAGCTCAGACCCGGTATATAAAAATTATTTTTGTGATTGAAAATTTTGCAGCATAAAAGTATATTTCATAATCACCTCATAAATATGCAGATATGAAAACCTTCAAACACCAATTGCCACGTATATTTTTTTCCATAAATGCTTTTTTGCTGGCATTTATTTTTTTGTCTTTTTCTTGCAACGCACAACCGACTCCAAAACGATCGCTGATTGCGCTTTCCAAAGGTGAGCATGTGTTGGTAATTGTAGATCCCTCTACTTTGAAGACAATTGCGCGGATTTCGGTTGGTGAAGATCCACACGAAGTGATCGCCTCTTCCGATGGAAAAACTGCATTCATTTCGATCTACGGTGGTGGCGCCTTTCATGAACTGAACGTAATTGATCTTATAAATCACAAACCGTTAACGAACGTTGACACCAGGCCGCTCTTTGGACCTCATGGGATCACTTTTGTTGATGGCAAAGTCTGGTTTTCGGCGGAGGGTTCAAAAGCTGTTGGCCGCTATGATCCGGCAACTGCGAAACTTGACTGGAGTATGGGAACAGGGCAAGACAGAACACATATGATCTATGTTTCTGAAGATGGACAAAAAGTTTATACCACAAATATCTCTTCCGGAACAGTTAGCATTCTGCTTGCTCCCGAGTCACAAACAGCAGGTCGGCATGGAAACTGGACCCATGCAGTTGTTCCCACAGCCGTCGGTTCAGAAGGGTTCGATGTGTCAATAGATGGTAAGGAATTGTGGACCGCATCAAGTAACGACGGAACGATATCCATCATTGATCTGCCAACAAAAAAAATCTCTGCGAAAATAGATGCAAAAGTTTTTGGAGCCAACCGGCTGGTATTTACTCCCGATGGAAAGCAGGTGTTTATTTCGAGC
>JBDSGZ010000102.1:0-4599 GCA_039918735.1 Ginsengibacter sp. | reverse complement strand
GCACCACATCAAAATATTCTTCACTCCTGAGATTCTTGTCCCGTGTTTCATTGTCAGTATCGATCGTGGATGGATCTACAACCACGTTGAAACGGTTTTCAGTCATGGCAGCCGGTGTAAAAAAGATTTCTCCCTTCACTCCCTCGAGATCTCCTCCTGTTTTAATTCCGAAATTCCTGATCACAAAATGGACCTTGCTTCCATTGTCGGAGGGAATATATTTTTGAGCGAATGCAGTAGAAGAAAGTAGCAAGAATACGGATAACACAAATTTCACCAGCGAAAATTTTTTAGATTAAAGAAAAGTCCTGTGGAATAATTTTATCCGCGGCCTTGATCTTTTTTAAATATTTTTTTGTTTTAGACAAAAACCGAACCCCTTTCCACAACGGCCAATATTCTATTCCATGTTCTTTGTTATATTTTGATATTTGGTATAGAACCTTCCAGTGTTTTAGAATTTCTTTATAGGCGTTAAGCAATGTATAATCCGTATCGTAGAAATGATTTGGTTCGGCTCCACAACCGTTGTATTCCAGAATTACAAAATTTTTGCCTTCCTTCATTTCATCGATCGAGTGACACATGATATCGTAACGGCCATAAAAAAAATCATTTTTCTTGCTTATTTCATCGAGAAAGTTGAGGAGTCTTTCGTCTTTTTCCCCGCTAATATCTATAAACTTTGCACCCCTGTTGTGATTGCCCGCATAACTTAACATATATTTCTGACCCTCGGCGAGCACCACATTAAAATTGCTTTCGTGTTTGGTCCGCAATTCATCCATTCGCTTTTTTGCCTTAGTGTTTATTCTTAATAATTCAGCCAGCGTATGTATTCCATCGCCAATCACATGAAGAGGAATCTTTTGTAAAAATCCGGAGATCGTGCCATGCTCTTCTGTTGGGTGACGATAATAAAAAAGACTCACTTCGATGGGATAATCTATAAACTCCTGGATAAAATATTCTGCGGGAAC
This sequence comes from Ginsengibacter sp., assembly GCA_039918735.1. Classification (GTDB taxonomy): domain Bacteria; phylum Bacteroidota; class Bacteroidia; order Chitinophagales; family Chitinophagaceae; genus Ginsengibacter. The sequence goes on along the minus strand of JBDSGZ010000102.1, from coordinate 3,619 downwards.
TTTTGAATGGTAAAACTTTAGCTGCTCCAACGTTTCTATTTTCCTGAAAAGAATGCCCTGCCCTCCAACTTCCGGTTTCACTATAAATGGAAGCTGAATTTTTTTCTCTTCTAACTTTTGCAACACCAGTTCGAAATCGTCTGAAGGTTTTACATTAAAAAATACCGGGCATAAATGTGGAGGAAGGAGTAAATGCATTTCGCGTTTTGGTTCTCCTTCCATACCTCCAAAAGTAAGGCGGGGATTACTGGGTGTAAAAAACCAGACTGAACCCGACCTCAACATGTACCAACCCCAAACCGGTGCGATTGGCGCATATAAAACCTGGAAAGGCCATTGCTCCCAATTTTTGATTTTTTCAAACAAAGAAATTGTTTTTAGCTGACGCAAAAATAAGTTGATAAGCTTTAATGCACCGAGATTCATCAATTTTGTTTGTTGTATTTTTAGCTTTATAAAAAAGTGAATGATGCACGTACCGATCATGGCAGAGATGGCGAATGAGAACCGGAAGCCCGATATTTTATTTTGGGTAGGTTGTTCAGGCAGCTTCGATCAACGAGCTCAGAAAATTACCAAAGCGTTTGCCTTAATATTAAATAAAATAGGAATTAATTATGCAATACTTGGCAACGAGGAAATGTGTAACGGAGATCCGGCGAGAAGAGCGGGCAACGAGTTTATGTTTCAAATGATGGCCTACCAGAATATCCAGGTACTTGATGGATACGGCGTCAAAAAAATGGTGACTGCATGTCCGCATTGTTTCAACATCTTTAAGAATGAATACCCTGCATTGGGCGGTAACTATGACATAATCCATCACTCCGAATTTTTACAGCAACTGATAGATGAAGGAAGAATAAAGATGAAAGAGGAGGGGTATTTCAAAGGAAAAAAAATCACCTATCACGATAGCTGCTACCTCGGAAGAGCGAATGGAATTTATGAAGCTCCCCGTAAGGTGCTGGAATCATTGGATATCGAATTGGTGGAGATGAAGCGGTGCAAAAGCAATGGTCTTTGCTGCGGGGCCGGTGGTGCTCAAATGTTCAAGGAGGAAGAGAAAGGTGATATCCGAATTAATGAACTTCGGACGAAAGAGGGTGTGGAAACCGGTGCAGAAATTATTGCAGCCGCATGTCCGTTTTGTAACACAATGTTGACGGACGGAGTTAAGGTAAATGAAGCAGAAGATAAAGTGCAGGTGCTTGACATTGCCGAACTTGTTGCGATGTCAATGGCAGACTAAGGATGATGCAGAAGATTTTTATTTCATTTTTATCGTCTAAAAAAAATAACAAGATTTTTCTTCTGGATGCTATACACCGGTGATCAGATCTTATAACAAACAAATAAATGAGCGAAGAGCGAAGTCTGAATTTTCTTGAAGAAATAGTAGAGAAAGATCTTAATGAAGGAAAATACAAAAATATCCTTACCCGGTTTCCACCGGAACCCAATGGATATTTACACATCGGTCATGCCAAAAGTATCTGCCTCAATTTTGGCCTTGCCAACAAATACAATGGTGCTACCAATCTTCGGTTTGATGATACAAATCCTGAGACTGAAGAAGTGGAATACGTGGACAGTATCAAGCAGGATGTGAAATGGCTTGGCTTCACCTGGATAAAAGAATTTTACACGAGCGACTATTTCGAAGAGCTGTATTCTCTTGCCCAGGACCTTATTCAAAAGGGCCTGGCGTATGTTGATGATAGCAGTGCTGAGAAAATTGCGGTAGAAAAAGGTACACCTACAGAAGCCGGGAAGGACAGCGAATACAGGAGCCGAAGCATTGAAGAGAACCTCGGGATTTTTGATGAAATGAGAAGCGGCAAATATAAAGACGGTGAGAAAGTATTGAGGGCAAAAATAGATATGTCATCACCAAACATGCACATGCGTGACCCCATCATGTATCGCATCAAGCATGCTCACCATCACCGCTCTGGTGATAAATGGTGCATCTATCCAATGTATGATTTTGCACATGGGCAGAGTGATAGCATTGAGCAAATCACCCACAGCATTTGCACGCTTGAATTTGTGCAGCATCGGCCGCTTTACGATTGGTTCATTGAAAAGCTTGAAATATTTCCATCGCACCAGTATGAATTTGCACGTCTGAATATGACCTATACCGTCATGAGCAAACGAAAATTATTGCAGCTCGTGAATGAAGGTTATGTTAATGGTTGGGACGATCCGAGAATGCCAACTATATCCGGGCTAAGGAGGAAAGGATACACTGCTTCCAGCATCAGAACTTTTTGCGATAAGATCGGTGTAGCGAAGCGTGACAATCTCATCGATATAAGCTTGTTGGAATTTTGTATTCGGGAAGAACTGAATGAGACTGCTCCACGAGTGATGGCGGTGCTGGATCCGGTAAAGCTTATTATTGATAACTACGAAGAGAACAAAACGGAAGAACTCGTTACTGAAAATTTGCCGAATGACTCCACAAACACCCGCATGCTTCCATTCTCCAGGGAGCTTTGGATTGAGCGGGAAGATTTTATGGAAGAGCCTATAAAAAAGTGGTTTCGTTTGGCGCCCGGCACCATGGTAAGACTTAAAAGTGCATTTATCATTAGGTGTGACAGTTATCAAAAAGATCTGTACGGAAATATTACCGAAATACATTGCAGTTATTTTCCTGAAAGCAAAAGTGGCCACGATACGAGCGGATTAAAAGTGAAGGGAACTATTCATTGGCTGAGCGCATCACATGCGGCCAATGCTGAAATTAGGTTATACGAACGCCTGTTTAAAGTGGAGAACCCCGCGATGGAAGAAGGCGATTTCAAGGATTATGTAAACCCGGATTCTCTTAAAATAATTAAGGATGCGCTTGTCGAACCTTCTCTGCAAAATGCCGCCATCGGCGATTATTTTCAGTTTATAAGAAATGGATATTTCTGTGTTGACGAAGACTCTCGGTCAGGCGCACCTGTCTTCAATAGGACGGTGACATTGAAAGAAAGTTTTAAATAATAATCATTCGAAAAATAAATCGATACTCATGCCTGCTTACGTGATCGTGGAAATAGAAATTGAAGATCACGCTTCTTATGAAGAATATAAAAAATTAACCCCACCATCAATAGCCGAGTATGGTGGTAAGTTCATCGTTCGTGGTGCGCAAACAGAAATCCTTGAAGGTGATTGGAATCCTGGACGAATCGTTGTTTTGGAATTTCCTTCTGCAGCACACATAAAAGAATGGTGGTCATCACCTGCTTATACAGAAGCAAAAAAAATCAGGCACCGTTCTGCAAAAACCAGGATGCTTTTGGTTGAAGGCATTTAATTAAAATCAGCCCTTTTCCGTTCGAGACTCAATGCAGGCATGATTACCAGCAGTATAATAAATGCTGAAGCAAGGAAAACAATTTTCATGGAATCATATTGTGCGATCAAATCACTGCGGCCCTCATTGCGGTTTTGCAAACACACTTCATGAGGATTAATTGCAAACAAATCTTTCATAGAGGAAGTATTGAAACAATCATATTCTGGTCGGTTATTTTGCCAATACTCCAGAAGGTCGGCAAATGGCAAGCCGAAAAAGAGAAGAATTTTCCAGAAGATCAAAATGGTGGCAGGTAAA
>JBDSGZ010000101.1:0-3902 GCA_039918735.1 Ginsengibacter sp. | reverse complement strand
ACGATATTACGTCTTCCTGTTTATATGTGTCATCTCTTACTATTTTATATGCAGGGCAATATGCATTTATTGCATTGCTGTTGGTGTCCGGCGTATTATTTCTTTTCCGAAAAATCTATGGAGAAGTTGTAGGTGCATTGCCATTGAATGGCGGCGCCTACAATGTATTGCTGAATACTACAAGCAAAAGTAACGCCTCAGTTGCCGCATGTCTTACAATATTGTCTTATATGGCCACTGCGGTGATTTCCGCGACAGAAGCAATGAAATACCTACATTCCATGTTTTCATTTGTTCCAGTCATTATCGCGACGATGGGCATTCTCACAATCTTTTTGATACTTACCGTTTCCGGGATTACCGAATCGGCTCTTGTTGCCACGATTATTTTTGTAACGCACCTCGTGGTGATGCTGGTGCTAATATTCAGCGCAATATATTATGTCGCAGCGAATGGTTTTGACCTGGCATCTGTCAACTTCAACACACCGTTGAAGGGAAGTTTGTTTACAGTCATTTTTCTTGGTTTCAGTACGGCTATGCTTGGAATATCCGGTTTCGAAAGCTCAGCAAATTTTGTAGAGGAACAACAACCTGGAGTATTTCCAAAGACTCTTAAAAATATGTGGATTGCCGTAACTGTTTTGAACCCTTCAATTGCTTTGCTTGCGGTCATGGTGCTTCCCATTGCGTCAGTCGGTGAACACCAGGAGGCCTTATTGTCTTTTATGGGGGGCAAAACAGGAGGTACATGGCTAGCCTCCGTCATTTCTATTGATGCCACGCTGGTACTTAGTGGTGCGGTACTCACTTCTTTTGTCGGAGTCGGAGGTTTGCTGAAACGCATGACGCTGGACAGAATACTTCCGCAGATATTATTGAAGGAAAATAAAAAAGGAAGTTCACCGAGGATTTTATTTCTCTTTTTTTTATTATGCCTTTCGGTGCTCTTCATCACGGAAGGCGAGCTGGGACCTCTTGCGGGTGTTTACACTATTTCTTTTCTTTCAGTGATGATCTATTTTGGAATCGGAAATTTTCTACTTAAGATAAAGCGCTCCAGGTTACCCAGACCGGAATATGCGCCGGAGTACGTTGTAGCTCTTGCGATATTTGCTATCATCATTGCTCTTTATGGAAATGTGAAACTGCACCCCGATTATCTCGTAGTCTTTTTGCAATATTTTCTTCCGGCCATCCTCATCATCTATTTGTTTTTAAGGAGGAACGCAGTTTTAAAATATCTGTTAGATGTTGCCAATAAAATTTTTGATAAGATTCAGAGAATTTCACTGATTAGCCGTTTGCATCTCACAAGGGAAATGCGGAAATTAAACCGCCAGAGCTTTGTTTATTTCACCAAAGCAGATGACATTTCTATCCTCAATAAAGTGATCATTTATGTGCAGGAGAATGAAATAACCCGAAACTTAAAAATTGTAACGGTGGTGAATGATGAGCACCAGGTCTCAGCAGATTTCATGCGTGATTTTGAAACGCTGGATCGTGCCTATCCTGATATTAAAATAGAATACGTCAAAATAAAAGGAATATTTGGTCCTGAGTTGATCGACAAACTTTGTGTGGAATGGAACATTCCAAAAAACTTTATGTTTATCAGTTCGCCAAGTGACAGATTCTCTCACCGCATTTCTGATCTCGGTGGAGTAAGGCTGATTGTCTAAATCCTTACTACTACTTTCCCCCAGCCAATTCAAGTTTTAGACGTGCCTGAATTGGTGAATACAAGTTGGATAAAAAGGAAGATCAAGCTTATAGAAATTCTTTTCTAAAATCCTCCTACGCTTGATCGATTTTTAGGAAGTTGACGGAAATTTAGCTTTCGCAGAATATATTATTATCTTTAGAATAGTACCATTGACAACCCAGCCTTACCACTTCGCAGTTATTAATACTAATTAGAACAATCGCTTCAGGCAATGGTAAGAACGTATAAAATATATGTTTGGAAAACCGCTCCCTTCCTGCGTTTGTTAGCCCCGGTAATAGCTGGAATCTTACTGGAGTATTATTTGAAATTTACTTCAAAAAATATTCTCCTGTATAGCTGTTGTCTTTTCGTGCCGTTGTTGTGGTTCACGTTTCTTCCGCTTTCTCATCGTTTCAAACTCAGAATCATCCAAGGAATTTTAATCGCCTCATTGTTATTAATGGCCGGCGCTTTTCTGACCTGGAATAAAAACATCCGAAATCAAAATAGCTGGTATGGGAATCATTACGATAGCAGTTCGCTGGTGGTGGCTTCTGTCGTGGAACCGCCGGTAGAAAAGGCGAAATCATATAAAATTGTTGCTTCTGTTGATGCGGTTATAAACAAGGATCGTTCGGTCCCGACCATAGGAAACGCCCTGCTTTATTTGGAAAAAGATTCATCCAGTAATACGCTTGCCCTGGGCGACAGAATCATCATTGGCAGCAAACTTCAACGCATCACAAACTCCGGCAATCCGGGAGCATTTGATTATGCCCGATATGCTGCGTTTCATCAATTGTTTCACCAGGCATACCTAAGGAGAAATGATTGGACACCTGCCGGAAGCAAAGATGTGGGAATCTATAACAGACTGATATTTTCTTTACAAAAAAAGATCAGGTCTATTATCTATAAATTCATTCCCGGTGATGAAGAAAAATCCATAGCCATTGCCATCCTGATTGGGTACAAGGTGGACCTCGATAAAGACCTTGTTCAGGCATATAGCAACGCTGGCGTCGTTCACCTGATAGCCATTTCAGGTTTACATATGGGCATCATTTACAGTATTCTTTTTTGGTTGTTTACAAAAATTCCGATCGTTAGAAAATCGCGTGTGACACGCCTCATTCTTATTTTGTTTTGTCTTTGGTTCTTCGCGTTACTCACAGGTGCTTCGGGTTCTGTGCTACGTTCTGCGTTTATGTTTAGTTTCATTTCGATCGGACTTACAGTAAATAAAAAAGCTTCCATCTATAATTCAATGGCGGCTTCAGCATTTTTATTGCTGTGTTATAATCCATTCCTGCTTTGGGATGTGGGCTTTCAGCTTTCCTATCTCGCTGTTTTAGGAATTGTTCTTGCTCAACGCTACATTTCAAAATGGTTGTATTTCAAAAATAAATTTTTAAATGGTGTTTGGCAGCTTTCATCTGTTTCATTGGCGGCGCAGTTATTTACTTTTCCTGTTTGCCTTTATTATTTTCATCAGCTCCCACTATTTTTCTTAATATCAAACCTGGTAGCAATTCCTTTGATGACCATTGCGCTTTGGCTATGTATTCTATTGGTGTTGTGTTCTCCTGTTTATATTATTGCAACGATCGTTGGAAAAATAATATTTGTCCTCGTGTGGCTTATAAACCATACTGTATTCTTTGTTAATTCGATGCCCTTTTCTTTATGGGACAATGTTTCAACCACCGCCATAGAAACGCTGCTAATGTATGGAGTAGTTTGTTGTTGTCTTTTTTGGCTAATCAGGAAGGATAAACTTGCATTTAGATTCACGCTGGCCTTCATACTCATAATCACTTTTGTGATCTCAATAAATAATTGGCAGTCTTTCAATCAGAAGGAAATTGTGGTGTATAATATCCCTGCTCACAAAGCATTCGATTTTATAAGTGGAGTTAATTACCAGTTTGCCGGTGACAGTGAAATGAAAGTAGATGGAGTGCTGAAGAATTTTCACTTGAAACCGAGCCGTATTTCTTTTATGCTCCGCAGCAGAAGCAGAGCCATTAGCGGCCTGGCAGCTTATGAAAATTTTTACCAGTTTTATAATAGACGAATCCTGTTGATTGATACCGCCGTCAATTATGAAATTCCGAAGAAACGGATCGCAATAGATTACATTATCATTTCCAGGAATCCGAAAATTTTCATCCCGGCAATTGCCAGGGTA
>JBDSGZ010000100.1:0-6986 GCA_039918735.1 Ginsengibacter sp. | reverse complement strand
TTTCACTTAAAACCAGGACGTATTTCTTTTATGCTCCGGAGCAGAAGTAAAGCCATCAACGGGCTGGCGGCTTATGAAAATTTTTACCAGTTTTATAATAGTCGAATCCTGTTGATTGATACTGCTGTCAATTATGAAATTCCAAAGAAACGGATCGCAATAGATTACATTATCATTTCCAGGAATCCGAAAATTTTCATCCCGGCAATTGCCAGGGTATTTAATGTGGGGACCTATATTTTTGACGCATCTAATCCCTTGTGGAAAATTGGGAAATGGAAAAAAGATTGTGAAGAATTACATTTGCGTTTCCACTCGGTTCCGGAACAGGGTGCATTTGTAAAAGTTCTGTAAAGTTTTAATTTTCCTTATCATTTTATGCAAAAGAAAATAGGATCGGCCCTTATCTCAGTTTTCTATAAAGATGGCCTTGAAAAAACGATTGCGCTTCTGAAGGCACAAAACGTGAAAATATATAGCACAGGAGGAACGCAGAAGTTTATTGAAGACCAGGGTGCGGAAGCTATCAGTGTGGAGTCAATAACGGGTTACCCTTCCATTCTTGGCGGGAGAGTGAAAACGCTGCATCCATCTGTATTTGGTGGCATCTTAGGTAGAAGAGATTTGAAGAGCGATGTAGATGAAATGCAACAATACAACATTCCTCAAATCGATCTTGTAATCGTTGACCTGTATCCTTTTGAGGAAACGGTTGCATCTACGGATGATGAAAAACTGATCATAGAGAAAATTGATGTCGGTGGCCCGTCGATGATTAGAGCCGCTGCTAAAAATTTCGAAAGCGTTTTGGTAGTTGCGGACAAAAGTGACTATCAATTGCTTGAGGATATTTTAGAAAACCGGAATGGAGAAACATCGCTGGAAGATCGAAAAAGGTTTGCTGCCAAAGCGTTTAATGTTTGTACATCCTACGATATCGCAATTTCAGACTATGTTAACAGAACTTCTTTCGCGAAAATTTTTACGCCGGAAAAGATCCTTTTAAGGTATGGCGAAAATCCTCATCAGCACGCGAGTTTCACTGGTGACCTTCGTGAGATTTTTGACCAGTTGAATGGGAAAGAACTTTCCTATAACAATATGGTGGATATTGATGCCGCGGCAAATCTTATGAATGATCTTACTACGCTGGATGCCAGTGATACGGGAAATGTTTTCTTTGCAATCATTAAGCATACAAATGTGTGTGGCTTGGCGCAGCGGAAAACAGTAAAGAGTGCATTTGATGCCGCGCTTGCGGGAGATCCTGAAAGTGCTTTCGGAGGAATTCTGATCACCAATACTCCTGTCGATGTTGATACGGCCATCACATTGAAAGACCTCTTCTTCGAGGTACTAATCGCGCCGGCATTTGAAGATGAAGCGCTCCAACTTTTACAACAAAAGAAAAACAGGATTCTATTAAAAATGAAGACGCTTTATCAACAGTCGCATATTACCAAAACGATTTTGAACGGAGTTTTATCACAGGATGCAGATCACGGAAATTTTGAAAAGTGGGACGAAGCGGGAATAAGAAAATCTACCGCAGAAGAGAAACAAGATTTGTTATTTGCGAACATCATTTGTAAACATTTAAAGAGCAATGCAATTGCGATTGTAAAAGATGGACAGATGATAGGGAAGGGCTGCGGGCAGACTTCACGCATAGATGCCCTAAGGCAATCCATTGAAAAAGCGAGACAGTTTAATTTTGATTTAGACAATGCCGTTGTTGCCAGTGATGCTTTTTTCCCATTCGATGATTGTGTGAAAATTGCGCACGAGGCGGGCATAGCCGCTTTCATACAGCCAGGTGGTTCAATACGGGACAAAGATTCAATTGAGTATTGTCGCCAGCATGATCTTGTGATGGTGCTTACCGGCCTTCGGCATTTTAAGCATTAGAGCTTCGATAGACCCATGCGATAAAATTTTTATAAACATCCTCCCATCCGGCATTTTGAGAACTCATCAGATGGTTATGAAAAATTGTTATCAGAGTTGCGTCTAACTTTTTACATTCATTAAAGAAAGTTATTAGTTCGTTGAACGCTTCTTCAGGAGAAGATTTTTCATGAAAGATGCAGTTGCTATCCATAAAACAAAATGGATGTATCCTCAAATTTGTCCGTTCTTCCCTCGCGATATCATACCAATAGAAAGTGCCGGCATAAGAAGCCCTGAAACCATTCGTGGTTCCGTATCCCATGGAATATTCATCCGTGATACCCGAGCGTGAGAGCAAGTGATAGGTGTGTGGTAAATTAAAACGAAGATAGTGCTGCCGGCTTTTTTTAATAACTTTTCCTACTACTTCTTCTAAGAAGAACTTTTCATTTTTCAAAAGTGATTCATCGGATGAAGAGTAAAAAGAAGGATGAATTCCAACTTCGTATTTCGCCGATTGTTTTTGAATAAGAGTTTGAATTGCCTTGGCCGATCGCTTTACGTTTTTATCATAACGTGTATTTTGTTTTGCTACCAGGAAAAAATAAAGTGGTGCCACGCAATATTTTTCGTTCAGTTCATCAATGGATTCAAAAATGTCAAAAGGGTCTTTTTTTCTCCGGGATAGAACCTGGAATCCTTCAGTGACTTTTTCATATTGCTGGCTGAATAACAATTTCAAAAATTGTCCGGCATTTCTTATCAAGCCCTTATGCTTCCATTGAAAAGCTATATCCACATCGAACGTAGGAATGAAGGAGAACTCGGGTTGTTTTATCTGAAGAGCAGGAAATTTACTTTTCAATAGTGTAGCAAAATACCTGAGCCACACATTGACGAGAGGCTGCTTCAGAAAACCGTTTTTAAATGCGATGGATTGGCGATAATCGTATCGTCCGTATTGATCTGTAAACGGGGAATTGTATTCTTCGTAGCGGGAGACGAGATAAAATATGGCAGATAAAATATCGAATTCAAAGTCGCCAGTATGAGATGCAGTTTTAAAAAATGCGGGACAGTCATTCCAATAAAAAATTTCTATTTCATTCTCCCGACAGATGTTGCTTTCAAACAGCAAGTTCGTAGGCTTAATATTCACAGCATCTTTTTCCAATAGCCGGGCCGAATAATTTATTCCCGGAAGATTGCTCGAGATGAAAGTGGCAGGATCCTGGGTTAATGAAAAATCGATTCCAAAATTTTCCTTGAATATAAATTCACAAACGTATTGAAGGCGTGCTGTAACGGTATCAGTAAAGATTAGGATCATCCGCGTTTATTCGCTTTTGGTAAAAAGCTCCTTCCACATTTCGTTGAAGGTCTTTTTGCTAAAATCAAGATCAGTTCGTTGTCTTGTCCAGGCTTTAAATATTTTGTTTACCACTTTGTTCTTTAGATTACCACTTCCCATGTTCATCATTCCGCGTTTGAGAGAAGCGATTCTCCATATCTTCCAGGCAGCTTTTTCTGAAAAAGTAGTGAGTCCGCTTTCCACACTTTCGTTCCTGTTTACCAATAGTAATTCATGCAGGTTAATTCTTACAGGACAAACTTCCGTACAGTTACCGCATAACGATGATGCATAACTGAGGTGTTTGTATTCTTCCATTCCTCTTAAATGCGGTGTGATTACGCTGCCAATGGGACCGCTATATGTGGTACCGTAAGTATGTCCACCAATGTTTTTATAAACAGGGCATGCATTGAGACAAGCACCGCACCTGATGCAGTAGAGACTTTCACGCACCGTTGGGTTAGCGAGGATGTTAGTGCGATTGTTATCCACCAGAATCACATACATTTCCTCCGGTCCGTCTGTTTCGCCAGGTTGTCTTGGCCCGGAAACGATGCTGTTATAAACTGTTACTTTTTGACCAGTGCCATAAGTTGCCAGTAACGGCCACATCAATGCGAGGTCTGTAATTGAAGACAACACTTTTTCTATTCCTGTAACTGCAATGTGCGTTTTAGGCCATGCCATTGATAACCTGCCATTGCCTTCATTTTCGGTCATCGCGATGGCACCAATATCACTGATGATGAAGTTGGCCCCGGTGATTCCGATCTCTGCCTCTAAGTATTTTTCTCTCAGAACATCACGGGCCACTAAAGTCAATTCTTCTGGTGACAGCTTTGAAGGTGTACCCAGTTTCTCTTCAAATAATTTTGCCACATCTTCCTTGCTTTTGTGCATTGCAGGAGTAACGATGTGGTAAGGAGGTTCTCCATCTAATTGCTGTATATACTCACCAAGATCGGATTCTACACTTTCGATATTATTTTTTTTGAGAAAATCATTAAGATGAATTTCCTCCGTCACCATGCTTTTACTTTTTATAACCGTCTTGCAATTCTTTTCATTGCAAATTTTCAAAATCTCATCTAATGCCTCCTGGGAATTTTGTGCCCAAATTACCTTGCCACCCCGTTTTGTAAATTGTCGCTCGAATTCTTCTAACTGCTGATCCAGGTTTTCAAGCGCTTTCCATTTTATGTTCTTTGCCCGTTCTCTTACCAGCTCAAGATTTTCAAACTGCTGCATGCCTAAAGGAACGGCTGCGTTGTACCGGGCGATGTTAAAATTTATTTTTTGCCTATGCTCAAGATCGGTACTCTTAATAGTGCTTTTGGCGATAAAGGTGGCAGCGTTTTCTGTCATTATTTGTTCATTTCTATTTTCTAAAATTTAAGTAGAAGTCTTTTAAACCTCAGCTCATAATAGCATTTTTCTATGCAAGACAAAGTTAACAACTCCATGGGCTAATTAATGTTTTGATATGCCGGAAACGAAACTTCTTTACTTTACAAAAGACATACTCGTTTTCGAAAATTCCTGGACCGATTATAAATAGGTTATTTGAGAATTAATAACTGGACAGGGGATTGTCAACCGACAGAGATTAAAAACCCGAAGGGTTGGTATTATTATAGCGGACAGTAAAATAATCACCCAACCCCGAAGGGGTGATATTGTGCCCTCAAGCTTTGGTCATGCCGAAAACATTCCTGACATTTTTTTTAATGTCACCCTTTCAGGGTTCACTTTCTATCTTATTTAGAATTCTTTCTATAATCATTGCACCCTTTCAGGGTTTTATGAATTATCTGCCTGGGGAAAATATTAATCCCATTTTCCAGCAAATCAAAATATTAATAACACCAGTGCCAGTTTCAACATATTCAAGTGCCTCTCTTTTCAGACGACCTGACTTAAGCGATAACAATAAAAGCTATAGACTCTTTTTACTATTTCAATACTGCCAGTTCTTTACCAACCTTTACAAACGCATCAATCGCTTTATCCAAGTGTTCAATTTCATGCGCCGCACTGAGCTGAACTCTTATGCGGGCCTGACCCTTGGGAACTACAGGAAAAAAGAAACCAATTACATAAATACCTTCGTCCAGCAGTCTTGCTGCGAAGTTTTGAGCAAGCACTGCATCATATAGCATGATGGGAACGATAGGATGCACACCTGGTTTGATGTCAAAACCTGCTTGCGTCATCTTGTTACGGAAATAATTTGTGCTATTTTCCAGCTTATCACGAAGGTCAGTGGTTTCGCTTAGCATATCGAACACTGCAATTGATGCTCCGACAATAGCAGGCGCCAATGTGTTACTAAAAAGATAAGGCCTGCTGCGCTGCCTGAGCATTTCAATCACATTTATTTTGCCTGCTGTAAATCCTCCGTTTGCACCCCCTAATGCTTTTCCCAATGTCCCGGTTATGATATCCACTCTTCCCATTACCCCACGATATTCTGCAGTTCCTCTGCCGGCTTTCCCAATGAAACCTGTAGAATGACTATCATCCACTAAAACAATTGCCTCATATTTGTCGGCGAGATCACAAATTTTATCAAGCTGCGCAATGGTTCCATCCATACTAAAAGACCCATCGGTAACAATGACCCTGCTTCTCGCACTTTGCGCCTCTTGCAGTTTACGTTCAAGATCTTCCATATTGTTATGCTCAAAGCGCAGACGCTGGGCTTTGCATAATCTTACTCCATCAATAATACTTGCGTGATTTAGTGCATCGGAAATGATCGCATCTTCTTCACCAAAGAGCGGTTCGAAAACGCCTCCGTTTGCATCAAAGCAGGCAGCATATAAAATGGAATCTTCTGTTCCCAGGAATGTTGCTATTTTTTTCTCCAGTTCTTTGTGAATGTCCTGGGTACCGCAAATGAAACGAACGCTGCTAAGGCCATAGCCCCGAACCGCAATATATTTTTTCGCTGCCTCGATCACATTTTGATTTGAGGATAAGCCCAGATAGTTGTTGGAACAAAAATTTAAAACCCTCTTATTTCCAACTTGTATTTCTGCTCCCTGGTCACTGGTAATTACACGTTCGGTTTTGTACAAACCTGCGTTTTCAATTTCTTCCAATTCATTGGCAATCCGGGAATCAAAATTTTCATTCATTAGATTTATTTTTGAATAATACAAACCTACAGATATTCATTAGATAATATATAATCCGCAAGCTGAGGGCACATTCCAAATTATCGCCGCTTGAGAGGTTCGTGAGGACAGAAACCACGGCCCAGCCTCGGTCCCACAAACGTGCGGGATCGAAATCGTAGCGACAATTTGAAATGCACTCCAAGCTAAACTGGCGGAACTAAAAGATTTTGTAACTTTTTGCAACGCAGTGCGTATCACAATAAATCAAAGGTCATCGGGGTAATTTTAAACTGCCAACCAGGAGTATGAATGAGAAAGAATACAATGAATGTGTGACGCTTTATGCAGATAAAGTTTACCGTTTCATTCTAAAAAATCTTCGTCATGAAGAAGATGCGAAGGATGTGGTGCAGGCGGCCTTTGAGAAGCTTTGGATCAACCGGGAGAAAGTGGAAAACGAAAGCAGCAAATCTTACTTGTTCACCGTGGCCTATCATCAGATGATTGATCATATTAGAAAGAGTAAAAGAGTGAGCCTGAGAGATGATTTCAGTGCTGACACCAAGACAACACAACAACCCCATCACAACCTGAAAAAGACACTCAATGAGGCGCTCTAC
>JBDSGZ010000099.1:0-6000 GCA_039918735.1 Ginsengibacter sp. | reverse complement strand
CAAGTATTCCTGCAGCCGCGGCGTCGAGTTTGTCGCCCCTGTAATACTGGTAGTTATCGGAGGAAGGATCTGTGATCGCATCGAGATAGGCTTTTGAATTTGCACCGAAATTTGCGGCCAGCACATTCAAATAATCAGCTCTCCTTCTTGTTACTTCTGCACTATCAGTGAGCCCGTCAAAACCTACATCCTGGTACGGACGATCCGCGGGATCGTTGCTGAAAGCGTTGGTTACCTGTATAGGATTACGTGGTACAACACCCCATACGGATGTATCAACCTGTGCAGGGGTGTTGGGAGTTGGAAGTCCATTTTCATAGAATCTTCTGGAATCCTTCAACACATCTTCAGAAATATTTCCGAGGTTGATATAAAATTTACCGCCGGTTGACTGATCGGCATTCGGCCTATCAGTAGTGTTAATGAAAGGGTCTTGTATCCAGCACTCAATGTATTCAACGTTAGCAGTTTCAAAATCAGTTTGATCAATGTTTCGCATTAATCCTCCCCAACGTTTCCGTGGATTTAATAATTTTCCCAGAGAGTTTACATCTGCAGAATTGCTTAAGTAATTGTATGGCCCACGTTCCGTAGGGTAATAAGCAAGATCAAAAGTGATCAGTTGATTTTGTCCAAAATCCGTAGTCCTCTGAGGGAAAATTTCAGACTGAGATACCGAACGAACTCTTGGGTCGGACAGAGCAGTTTTATTTCCTTTGAGAGGGTTGTTGATGTTTCTCGGATCCTGTAGTGTCGGTTCAATCTGGTACCATGCGATCCTCGACCTGTTTTTACCATAGTCAAGATCATTATTCAAAGCGGCCTCGGGGAAAAGAGTGATTGTTCCTGTCTTATCAGTAGCGCCAAATGGAGTTGAAGCCAGCGCCCACGAGATCGGAGGAAAACGAAGATCGATATCGCTTTTGCTTCCTTCGAAATTGTCAATATAAATTACGCCATTACTTCCGCGCCCAATTTGTGGTGCGTGTCCGGGCTTTAAAAAAGCTACTTCAGCATACGCATTGATTGCCGAAGGCGCAGTAGTGGTATAAAACGGGAGCTTGTTTAAGAGCTTGGTAATTCTCGGAGCATCGCGCCTGTAATTCATGTCCAGTCCATACATCGCGTTTCTTATCGGGTCCTCGCCATAATCAACCTTCGTGAAGAAAGGTCTTTCACTAAGACGGACGATTGTTCCACCGAGGGATAACTGCTCCTTGGTAGTATTTTTTGCTAAATAATCGAATCGTAATGCCAGGTAACTTTTTGATTGAAGTCCGAAGGTTGCATTGTTTTCGAAATTCACCTGCACAGGAATTCCGGCATTGATAATTGCCTGGTTAATCACTTTGATGGTGCCGAGATCATAGTTAATGGTATAGTCAATGTTTTCACTTAGCTGTTGTCCCCCTGCAGATACTTTCACCGAACCTGGTGGGATGTTGTAACCAATGCTGATATCTGTTGCCGAGGATGATTTTGCTGAACCTTTCATTAGGAATCTGTCCAGGTTCGGAAACTGTTGGGCCACCGCTTTTATTGAATCATAAAGCGGATAAAAGAGACTGTCTTTTCCCATGGCTGGGTTCGAAAAGATTTTTGGCGCCAGGTCTCGTCCAAACGGTTGAAGAAGCGGGAACATGACCCTGCTATATTGTGGGATAACGGTGTATCCTTCCACATAGTCAAATACCCCGTCAGGCTGGGGATCGTTTTGATTGTTGAGCCTGTCAAGATTTATAAGTGTTAGGATGGGAGTGCCCTGGTTGAGATCTCCAAAAGGCAGGTATCTTTTTGCTCCGTATCCGGGCTGTTCATAAAGAACGTTTAGTTGAAAGTCTTGTCTTTCCAAAGTTCCAAAGCCAACACTATACACATTTTTCATCATCAAATTCCAAATAGGTAACGTGGGTCTTTGAGAGGTTGCCTTCAATAATTTCAGAAACAATACTTTCTGGTTGCTTGAAGATGAATCCGGGGGAATGTCCTGCGAAAATTCACCGACCTGGTACACTTTTCCGTTATAAGAATATTGATAAGCTACAGCGAGCACTTCATCCGGTTGCAGAGGTTGGCTGAGGGATAAAAATCCAACCTTGGGATTATAAATATATTGAGTAGAATCAAGCTTTCTTGCAAAGGTTTTTTCAAAATCCTGCACCGGATTTAAACCCATGCCTATGAGCATATTGGTGACCAGTGCCGGATTGCGGCTCGATGAATTGCTAATGACTTGTTGATATTCTGAGTTCGTGGAGTTGGAAGGTAACCTGCCGTTAACAGTGAAAGGCCGAAAGGGATTTGCTTCACCAAGGTCCATCAAGCCAACCACATCGCGGGCCTGGATGGTTGCACCATTTTTATTGGTAACCCAAACTTCAAGTCTTAGAATTTGCACAGGGGTTGTCACCGCTGGCAAATTGCTCATGACCTTGTTATAGTTTTCTTTAAAATATTGGCTCAGCAGAAAGTGCCTGTTCTCTTCATAGTCGTCAGCCTTAAATTCAAACTGCTGTGCGGCCGAACCTCCCTGCAGGTTTACCGATTGACGTTGCGACTTTTGATTAGCAAGAACTCCTGTAACGAATAGCTTTCCGAATTGCAATTGTGTTTTTATTCCGAAGAGCGACTGTGCCCCGGGAATCAAAGTGCTCCTTGAAGGAAACGAAACGTTACCTGCTTCAAATCGTTTTAAGATTTCATCATCCGTGCCGCTATAATCCAGTTTGAGTTGATTAGTAAAATCGAAATTCGCCAGCGTATTATAGCTAATGGGAAACTTTAGCTTGTCTCCGATGTTGGCATTCACATTCAATTGTGCAGCCATATCAAAATCAAAACCTCCATTTTTTCTCGCTCTTTCCGGAAGAGTCGGGTTCTTTATATTTTGGCCCTGATAGCCGGCGGTGATGTCTACATTACCCTGCGGCTTAATGTCAATTTTGCCATTTCCGAACAGGCGATTAAAAAGGTTGTCGTAAACGCTCAGCTTAGGCTTTACCCTTCCCCGGTTCAAAATATTGAGCGTATTCGCTCTCTTCCTGAAATATTCCTGTTCTGATTTTTTAGCCTGTACGGCAGCGAACTCATCAAAGCTGTATGAGGTAGGAGTTCTATAAAACCGATTTCCTATTTTCTCAAAAACGATATATCGTTTCGTGACAGGATCGTAAGCAATTGAATCCGTAATGTTGGATGGCTTGTCAAAATCGAAAGTGCTCCTGGAGTTTGAAAAAAAGTCACCGCGGCGGTCATGAATTGGGAATCGTAATGTATCAGTGGCAGGGTCGAAAGTGGAATCAGTTGCTGTCGCGTTAATTTTGGTTGAATCTTGTGCGCCGGCTGTGTTGCATAGAAAAGATAAGAATCCCAATGAGAGAAGACAAATAACCAACAACCCAAAAAAGCTTTTCGGCAATTTTCTTTGAAGCAACATCCGGCGAAATAATTAGGTAGATTTCTCTCAAATAGCTTTTAGGGCTTTTTTTATTAACTCTTCCAGGGAGTTTGTAGTTGGGTTGGAAATTATAACTTTTTTTATTGCCTGCTCTCCTGCAGGTCTTGATATTCCAAGAGCCACTAATGCATTTAACGCATCCTGCTCCAAAGTATTGCCATGAGCCTGAATATCAATTCCGGATGATGAAATTTTTGCGATTTTATCTCTAAGTTCGAGGATCAGCCTTTCCGCCGTTTTTCTTCCAATCCCTTTCACGTTCTCCAATACTCTCGCGTTGTTTTGAATAATGGCGTTGCTAATTTCAGCCGGTTTCATATTAGACAGCATCATTCTGGCTGTTGCTGCTCCGACTCCTGAAACTCCGATCAGCATGATAAACATTTCTTTTTCTGACGCGTCGAAAAATCCGTAGAGAGTATGAGCATCCTCTTTTATCTGAAGGTAAGTGTAAAGTCTTCCTTCGTCAAGGTGTTGTATTTGGGAATAGGTATTGAGGCTGATATTTACGTCATAGCCGACGCCTTGTACGTCAACATAGACAACAGTTGGATTCTTATAAGCAAATTTGCCGGACAGGTATGCAATCATTTTAGATATTAGAGCGCCAAAAATAGGCAAACAGATTTTAATGAAGTCAATAAAACGAATTTGTTTTTGGCAGTTTTATTGTAATAAGCAGGATGTTGTAATTTCGACACTTTATTGATATCTCAAACCTTTCAATGGATAAAAAAATATCTGCTGCCATCACTGCTGTTGGAGCTTATGTACCCGAATACCGACTTACAAATGCAGAGCTTGAAACGATGGTTGATACTAGTGATGAATGGATTAAAACCCGGACCGGGGTGGAGGAAAGAAGAATCCTGAAAGGAGAAAACATGGGTGTTTCCTCTATGGCGATTCCGGCGGTGCTGAACTTGTGTGAGAAAAGAGGGATTGATCCCATCGAAATTGACTGTCTTATTTGTTGCACTGTTACTCCTGATATGACTTTTCCTGCGACTGCAAATATTATTACATACAAAGTCGGGGCGGTTAATGCGTTTGGATTTGATCTTTCAGCGGCTTGCTCCGGATTTTTATTTGGTGTTACTACCGGAACAAGTTTAATCGAAAGCGGCCGTTACAAAAAAGTGGTGGTTGTAGGTACAGACAAAATGAGTGGT
The DNA here is from genome assembly GCA_039918735.1 of Ginsengibacter sp. Taxonomy (GTDB): domain Bacteria; phylum Bacteroidota; class Bacteroidia; order Chitinophagales; family Chitinophagaceae; genus Ginsengibacter. The sequence continues at coordinate 1,371 of JBDSGZ010000099.1, read as the reverse complement.
ATCGTGGACTACAGTGATCGTACTACCTGCGTTCTCTTTGGAGACGCTGCAGCGGCAATTTTATTAGAACCAAACGAGGAGGGATATGGAGTTAAGGACAGTCTTTTAAGAACGGACGGAAGTGGAGTTGAATATTTAAAAATGGTGGCAGGTGGTTCTGCCCGTCCGGCTTCTCTTGAGACCGTGATGGCAAAGGAACATTACATCTACCAGGAAGGTCCGGCGGTTTTTAAGTTTGCCGTAAAAGGAATGGCAGATATTTCATATGAATTATTGCAGCGCAATCAATTGACCGGTGAAGACATTGCATGGCTTGTTCCGCACCAGGCCAATAAGCGAATTATAGATGCCACCGCAAATAGAATGGGATTAAGCATGGACAAAGTGATGATCAATATTCAGCGGTATGGCAACACCACTTCGGCCACGATTCCACTGTGCCTTTGGGAGTGGGAAAAGCAGTTGAAGAAAGGCGATCTGATTGTGCTGGCTGCCTTTGGTGGTGGATTTACCTGGGGCGCTACGCTTATAAAATGGGCGTATAATACAGTCTAAAGTTTCTTCTCGCCACTGACTTCTGTTTTTACAATTCTCTTCAGTGTGCCTTGGTTTATTTCCATTAATAAACTGTTTATTATTTTTCAACTTTCATGCGGATCATTTCTCCTTAGCTAACTTAAGCTTTCTCTAACATTTCCTGCCATTTAGGGAACACTCTTTGAGACCATATAGTCATCATCAAAAAGCAGTTATTATGGATAAGAGAGAAAAATTAGAAGTCATGGAAAAAATAGTTCGTCAGTTAGATGACCTGGTCAATAGTCAGACAGCGATATTAAAGAAAGTGGCCCTGGTAGAAGCGGAAAATATTAACCATGGAGACAGGCTTCTTGAAAAACAACTTCCGGAAATCTACTCTGGTTCTGAAGAGATGTTGAACGAAGTCGTATCCCTCGCGGAAGAATTTACCGCCGCCAGGGATAAATTTATAAAAGATAACAAGTTGGAAGAAGTTCCTGTTGAATAGCAAAGCTTAATGCCTGCCCTTTAGCAAATTGCCAGGCTTGCTTCTGCTAAAAGCTATGAAATCTGTTGCAGGAATTTTTGTTACTTCATTCTGCCTTAACATGGTCACAATCTGACCGCGGTGGTATGTTTGGTGGTTGAAAAGATGCAACAGCATTTCATAGACTGGTGTCTTGAAAAATTCTTTTCTTGAATTGTAATAATTAAAGACATGAGAAAGTTGTGCCTCGTTGGATTCTGCGATCCATTCATTCCACTGCCGCGATAAAGACAAAAGTGCCCTGGACAATTCTTCAAAATCTTCACCAAACGTTTTTCCGGGGAATTCTACATGTTCTTTCAGTT
>JBDSGZ010000098.1:0-5850 GCA_039918735.1 Ginsengibacter sp. | reverse complement strand
TCGGAATTTATGACAACATCATATTTAATTCTACGATTGATAGAAATAAAAATCTCATTCCGGCAGCGGTGCTTGAAGAGGTGATAAGTGGAACTCAGGAATTTTTTGGATTAATGAAGTCTTTTGGAATTAACATCCACTATCTCGGGGGAGAAACCGCTGATGTTGGAGACGTTGTAAGAACCATCACTGTAAATGGAACGATGGCTGCAAGATGGCCAAAGGCTAAAATTATTTCAAATGAAAAGATCAAACCGGGAAATGTGATTGTAGGGCTTGCCTCTTTCGGCAAGAGTAGTTATGAAAAAAATCATAACAGTGGAATAGGAAGTAATGGACTCACGTCGGCGCGACATGACCTCCTCTCAAAATATTATGCAGAAAATTTCAAAGAGAGTTACGATAATGCATTGGATGGGGAAGTGGTATATATCGGCCATAATAGGATTGCTGAAATAGAAGGTATTTTATCACCGACGAGAACCTATGCTCCGCTGATGAAAAAATTATTGGAAGAAAATTTTGAAAAGATTTCAGGATTGATACATTGCAGTGGCGGGGGCCAAACCAAGTGTCTAAAATACGTTCCCGAAAATGTGAGAGTGGTTAAAGACAATCTGTTTGACCCACCTAAAATTTTTGAACAGATACAAGAAGCCAGTAAGGCAGACGACCGGGAAATGTACCAGGTTTTTAATATGGGTTGTCGCATGGAAATTTATACAGACGAAGATTTTGCAAATGCCATTATTAATGAAGCTGCATCCTTTGAAATCGTTGCACGTGTTATAGGACGGGTTGAGGAAGGTCAGAAAAAGGGATTGATTATTAAAACTAAAAACGGCGAATTGCTATTTTGATGTATGGACAGATTTGGTGCACTGTATACCCGGAGAACTAAAATTATTTCATCTTAAAAAATAGACACCTTGAACTCAACTGACAAAAACCCATCGGTTAAATCGGAGGCGGAAGACATAGTTCGTGAAAGCGAAAGACATACTTTGTTTTCCTGGAGTAAGCAAAAAGGACTAAATCCCATAGCTGTAAAAGATGGTGCAGGCGTCTATTTGTATGACTACGATGGCAAGCGATACATTGATTTTTCATCAGGGTTAATGAATGTGAACATCGGTCATGGTGACCAGCGCGTGACACGGGCCGTTGCAAACCAGATGCAGGAAATTAGCTATGTTACTCCTTCCTGTGTTACCAAAGCAAGAGGTGAACTTGGTAAGAAATTGTCGGAAATATGTCCCGGTGATTTAAATAAAGCATTCTTTACGCTGAGTGGCGCTGATTCAATTGAGAATGCAATTAAGCTGGCAAGACTCTACACAGGCAAGCATAAGATACTAACTCGTTATCAATCCTATCATGGTTCTACCAGTGCTGTGATGAGCGCAAGTGGTGACCCACGGAAACACCAGGTAGATTCGCAACTTGCTCCAAACTTTGTTCATTTTGATCTTCCATATTTATATCGTTGGGAGTACGGTGAAGAAAATTTATTGAAGGAAACTGTCGATCAATTGGAAAGAATAATTGTTTACGAAGGTGCTGGAAACATCGCAGCCATTTTATTGGAAGGCGAATCAGGTTCATCAGGATGTATGAAGTACCCGGTTGGGTATTTGAAAAAGGTAAGAGAAATTTGTGACAGGAATGGCATTCTGCTGATCATGGATGAAGTGATGAGTGGATTCGGCAGAACAGGTAAATGGTTTGGTTTTCAAAATCACGATATTGTCCCTGATATGATTGCAATGGCCAAAGGCCTTACTTGTGGTTATCTTCCGTTTGGATGTTTAATGGTTTCAGATAAAATTGCTGCCAGGTACGACGACAACGTTCTTCCCCTTGGTCTTACCTATTCGGCTCATCCTGTCTGCTGTGCGGCCGCGCTGGAGGTGTTGAAAATTTATGAAGATGATCAGCTGATCGAAAATGCAGTTGCCATGGGCCAATATCTTGATGAAAAAATTGAAGAGTTGAAAACGAAGCATCCAAGCATCGGCAATTGGAGAAATACGGGATTGTTGGGTTGTCTGGAACTTGTAAAAAACAAACACACCAAAGAACCGATGGCACCATTTAATGCAAAACCCGGCCAGATGGAAGTGATGAATAAAGTGGCAGCGAAGATCAGGGAATTGGGTATGTACACTTTTGTAAGATGGAGCTTTATATTCATTGCGCCGCCGTTATGTGTTACCAAAGAGCAAATTGATGAAGGGCTTGCTATCATTTCAGAAGCACTAATAATAGCCGATGACGCTATCGTAATTTGATTCGGATCAAAATGAACATTGAAAATTATTTCTAAAATTATTAATATGGCGGACAACAACTTTGATGCAATCGTAATAGGTTCTGGAATCAGTGGCGGATGGTCCGCGAAAGAACTTTGTGAAAAAGGGTTGAAAACTCTGATGCTCGAAAGAGGCAAAGATGTTGTGCATTTAAAAGATTATCCTAATGCAACTAAGAATCCCTGGGAGTTTCAGCACCGGCTAAAGATGCCAGAAAAAATATTGAACGACAATCCTGTTGTTGCGAGGTGTTATGCTTTCAATGAAGCCACAGAAGCTTTTTTTGTAAAAGATACTGAGCATCCTTACATACAGGAAAAGCCATTCGATTGGGTTCGCGGTTACCAGGTCGGCGGAAAATCATTGTTATGGGCAAGGCAAACTCAACGCTGGAGCAAATTTGATTTCGAAGGACCAGCTAGGGATGGCTTCGCGGTTGATTGGCCAATAAGGTATAATGATATTGCTCCATGGTATAGTTATGTAGAAAAGTTTGCCGGTATTTCCGGAAACTATGACGGACTTGAAACATTACCTGATGGCGAATTTTTACCAGCCTGGGAATTGAATTGTGTAGAAAAAGAAATGCAGGGAAAAATTAACAGTGCCTATCCTGATCGTAATGTGATTATAGGGCGTTGTGCACATTTAACCAAACCAAAAGAAATTCATTTGGCACAAGGACGGCAACAATGCCAGGCAAGGTCGAAGTGTGACAGAGGTTGTCCTTTTGGGGGATATTTTAGTTCCAATTCTTCAACGATTCCCTGGGCTGAAAAGACTGGAAACTTGACGCTGCAGCCGAATTCAGTCGTGCATTCAATTATCTATGATGATAAACTGGGTAAGGCAACTGGCGTGAAAGTGATCGATGCGATTACAAAAAAATCAACAGAATATTTTGCTAAAATAATTTTTGTAAATGCTGCATGTCTGAATACAAATTTGATTTTGCTGAATTCTATTTCAACACGATTTGAAAATGGAATCGGAAACGATAGTGGGCTGTTGGGTAAATATGTTGCCTTTCATAATTACCGGGGTTCTTTAAATGCTTCTTATGATGGTCCGCTGGATTCTTATTATTATGGACGAAGGCCAACGCAAGCGATGATGCCAAATTTCCGAAACGTGAATAAACAGGAGATGGATTTTCTAAGAGGTTACACGGTACATTTCAGCGCCTCCAGGAGCGAATATCCAGACGCAGATGCACCAGGAAGAATCGGTGGTGAATATAAAGATTCGCTGACTGAGCCGGGCGGGTGGGGAGTGTTCATGATGATGCAGGGAGAAACGATCCCGAAAGAGACGAACCATGTACGATTGAGCAAGGACAAAAAAGACGATTGGGGAATTCCGCAGCTCATTACGTCAGTTGGGTACGACGACAATGATGAAAGATTACTGAAAGATTTCTTAGAGCAGGGTGAGGAAATGCTGACCAAAGCTGGTTGTAAAAATATCTCTAAAAAGGACAGTGGACAGGCTCCGGGACTTGATATTCATGAAATGGGTGGAGTGAGAATGGGCAATGATCCTAAGACTTCGCTGCTTAATCAATGGAATCAATTGCATTCCTGCAAAAATGTGTTTGTAACAGACGGCGCATGCATGACTTCCACTTCGACTCAAAATCCATCCCTCACTTTTATGGCGATCACTGCAAGAGCAGCAGACCATGCTGTTAGTGAATTGAAAAAAGGGAATTTATAAACATAAACAGTAAAAAGTAGATCGTTTTTTATTTGTATAGTGGATTTCGTTAGATCAATTTCTCCTGGAATTTAGTCCTGTCCTTTTTTGACTTTCAAGTTTTCAATGCATGAATGGGATGAAATTTATTTACAGTGAGCTGAATAATTCCATACATTCATCACATGAAAAAATATTTATTTCCCCCTTTATTTACAATTTGTTTTTTGGGTAATGTATCTGCACAACAAACAATTCCTTTATATGAAGGTGCGGTGCCCAATAGTAAATTATACAGCACCCGGGAGGTTTGGTCACCAGAAGGAGAGAGCGATACAATTGTTTCCAGGGTTTCGCAGCCAACACTAACAATTTTTTTACCGGAAAAATCAAAAGCAAATGGATCGGCGGTTGTTATTTGTCCCGGCGGTGGCTACTCGATCGAGTCATTTGTGAAAGAAGGTCTTGCAGTGGCAAGAAAATTCAATGAGTTTGGAGTGGCGGCATTCGTTCTCAAATATCGAATCCCTAATGATTCTTCAATGATTGATAAGACGATTGGCCCGCTCCAGGATGCACAGCGAGCAATGCAATTGGTGCGAATGAATGCTGCTCAATGGAATGTTGAGGTAAATAAAGTAGGCATTATGGGCTTTTCTGCGGGCGGTCACCTGGCTTCTACTGCTGCGACACATTTTCAAAAAAGTTATATTGAAAACAAGAATGGAATAGATCTACGGCCGGATTTTGCACTTCTCATTTATCCTGTGATTAGTTTCCAGGATAGTATTGGTCATATTGGTTCAAGAGATAAGCTAATTGGGAAGAAACCGGGCAAAAAATTGATCGATTTTTTTTCCAACGAGCTCCAAATAAATCCAACCACTCCTCCGGCTTTTTTGATTCACGCAAGCGATGACCCTGCTGTACCTGTTATGAATAGCATTTCATTTTATCTTGCCCTGCACAGAAATAAAATTCCTGCAGAAATGCACATCTACAAAAGTGGCGGTCATGGTTTTGGAATGCACAATCCTACTACCAAAGATGAATGGATGGATACCTGTAAACATTGGATGGAAAGTATGGGATTCCTTTCCAACTAATGGAATTCAGACTTTACGATAAATCAATTTCAATTAGTCCGTATTTTTTACACACCTGAAGCCCGTGTGTTCGAGGCCTGTATCCGGGGATGTTTTCATTCGTGAGGTTACCCGGTATCCCGCGCAATATGAAGCATTGCAAAGAAAAGATCCGCCTCTTACCACTCTCTTCGGAATTGTCGGTTCCATAGGATCATAGCTATCTGATGGTCCCTCTGGATTTGTCGATTCATTATTTTTCAGTCTCTCATAATAATCGTTGCGGTACCAGTCATTGCACCATTCCCAAACATTTCCTGCCATATCATAGAGTCCATATGTGTTCGGAGCAAAAGATCTTACCGGAGCTGCGTTTATAAATTTATCCCAACCTGTATTTTTATTTGGAAAATTTCCCTGCCAGGTATTGGCTTTAGGTTTCCCCTTTTCGACATCTTCGTTTCCCCAGGAAAATTCATTGTCAATCAATCCTCCTCGGGCTGCCCATTCCCACTCAGCTTCCGTTGGCAATCTCTTGCCTACCCAGCGACAATAAGCAATCGCATCATCCCACGAAACTTGTACTACGGGATAATTGTCTTTTCCCACGATCGAACTTTCCGGGCCTTCAGGATGCTTCCAACTCGCTCCTGCTTTCCAACTCCACCATTGCGATGCATCTTTTAATGATACAGGATGCCCGGGATTTGCAAATACAAGTGATGCAGCAACAAGCAAACTCTCATCTGGTTTGGGAG
>JBDSGZ010000097.1:0-7848 GCA_039918735.1 Ginsengibacter sp. | reverse complement strand
CCGGTTACTTGGAAAACCGATCACCTTCATAGAAACTTATCTTGCGAGCGAGGGTTTCCTGGCTTATCAAAATCGCCAGGACGCAGAAGGCATGCGACTTGCAATTAATAGCAACATTTTTTTTGAATTTGTGCCATTTGATTATAAGAATTTCGACATTGAAGGTAACATGATCGAAAATCCGGAAGCACTCATGATCCACGAGGTGGAATTGGGTAAGAATTATGCAATACTGATCAGTACCAATGCCGGGACATGGCGGTACCTTATTGGCGATACTATTAAGTTTGTTGATCTCGCTAAGTGCGAAATAGTCATTACCGGGCGAACGAAACATTTCCTCAGCATGGTGGGCGAGCATTTGAGTGTAGAAAATATGAATAAAGCGATAAATCTCGTGAGCGATGAACTCAATATTTCAATAGGAGAATTTACAGTTGCCGGTGTTCCCTATGGAAACTTTTTCGCGCATCATTGGTTTATTGCAACGGACGATAAAGTGAATTCGGAAACTTTGAAGATAATGATAGATGACAAGCTGAAAGAGTTGAACGATGATTATGAGGTAGAACGAAGACATGCCTTAAAGGAAATTTTTGTCGATGTTTTGAGTGAAGATACATTTATGAATTTTATGAAATTCAAAGGGAAAGTGGGTGGCCAGCACAAATTCCCTCGTGTGCTCAAAGGGCAAATGCTGGAAGATTGGAAACGATATTTGAAAGGCGCTGCGGTTTAGCTCACTATTATTTTTTCGAACATATCTCAAGTCACCTCTATTTAATTTGTAGTTTTAAGCGCCTTCTTCACCTAAACTATTTTGCAACAGCATGGTAGATGTTCTGGAAGCAATACTCAAAGGGTTTGCAATGGGCTTGTTGCTTATCATATCTGTCGGACCGGTAATCTTTGCGATCATAAAGCAAAGCATAAACAACGGTAGGGAAGGTGGATTTAGTTTTATTTTTGGAGTTTGGGCCAGCGACTTTTTGCTTGTAGTTTTAAGCAATGTGTTTTCTGAACTGGTCACGCAACTTCTTGATTTCAGAAAACCGATTGGCATAACCGGAAGTTTCTTTTTGATTGGCATGGGAGCTTACTATGTCTTTTTCAAGAAAGTCGCGCTTCACCCGGAAGACATCTCACTTCCTCCTTTGAAAGCAAGCGATCACGCCAAAATTGCTGTACAAGGCTTCTTATTAAATACGCTAAATCCTGCTGTGATTGCCTTTTGGCTCACGACAGCCACTGCGATTGCTGTAACCCATACCACCAGGGAGAGAATTATCATTTTTTCTACGACACTTATATTGAACATGTCAGCTGATATTGCCAAGGTAACTTTGGCGGGTAAATTACGCTCAAAATTAACAATCAAAAACATTCGGCTAATTAATAAGGTTTCTGGGCTCATCCTGATCATCTTTGGTACTGTCCTTTTAGCTGGTGTTTTATTTTTAATTAAAAGACACCTGGTGTGATGAGGACTATTTTTATTTGTTTCTTTTTTTCCCTCGCATATTCTTCTACAGCGCAATATTCTGATATGCTTGTACTCAAGAAAAAAGGAAGAACGGTTGATAGATTCTTTCCTGGTAACCAATTAAGTTTTTCCACTGGTACGGCTTATTATGACGGAGTCATTTCTACTATTGCAAGAGACACGATTTTTTTAATTCGTTACGACATCAGGCAAATGCCTACAACTCTTGGAGTTTACTACATCGATACGGTTGCAACTTACCACAATGCCATCTATTATAAAGATATCCTGGCGCTTAACAAAAGTCAAGACAAAAATTTTAACTGGTCCGGATCCGGCGGAGCGCTGCTCGGAGGCGGAACTCTTCTCACAGCTTTCGGCCTTGGAACCTGGCTGTTCGCAAAACCAAACACCAGGTATTACGCCAGTCCCTATTTAGTGGGTGGTGCCGCAGTTCTTGGGGCAACAGGTTATTTCCTGATGCGGGCAGGTGCCGGAGGAATAGTCATTGGGAAAAAGTACTCGCTGGAATATATTGATGTGAAATAAGAGCGTGAAAGAAAAACAAATTCAACATGAAAGAAGCTTCGGCTCAAAAGTTGCGCGGCTACTTTCAAGACTGATTATTTACGGCTTTCTACTATCTGTTTTTTATATTCTTTTCTGCAAGTGGATCAATCCCCCCATAACGATCACTCAAATAGTAAGCCTCGTTCGTGGAGATGGTTTAAAAAGAGACTATGTAGATATCGAAGAGATGAGCGAAAATATTAAGTTAGCTGTTCTGGCCGGGGAAGACCAACTTTTCCCGGACCATAACGGTTTTGATTTCAAGAGCATTCAAAAAGCCATGAAGCATAATCAAAGAAATAAATCTTTACGGGGTGCAAGCACCATAAGCCAGCAGGTAGCCAAGAATGTATTTTTATGGCAACATGGGGGCTATCTCCGCAAAGGTTTAGAGGTCTATTTCACTTTCATGATTGAAAATTTATGGAGCAAAAAAAGAATTCTTGAAATGTATTTGAATGTTGCCGAAACTGGTGTAGGAATTTTTGGCGTAGAGGCTGCAGCCAAATATTATTTCCACAAATCAGCAAAGAATTTGTCTGCAAAGGAATCGGCGTTAATCGCTTCGTGCCTCCCGAATCCCGCAGTTTATACAATTCGGCCCTTATCCAATCGTGTATCGTACCGCTATCCCTGGATCATGCGACAAATGAATGGACTCAGATCTGATCCCGATATTCGGGGTTTGTTGAAATAATGCTTATAGCTGGCTTGCGGCCGGGGTTTGAAGATGATCGATAAAATCAACAGCCTTATGAAATCTTTCTGCATAGTCACCATTTATGATGGTCCAGGGAACCGATTGGTTCTCAAGTATGTCTTTGTAATAGTGAAATAATTTTTGCCGAATATGTTGATCAGGATATTCTCTTAATGAATCAGGAACCCATTCGAGATCAACATCGCAGAGCAGATAGCTATCGTACTTCCTCTTTGCGATACGATTCAATACCCAGGTGTAGCAATTATTAAAAACAAATTCGCACCAAACCTTCATCACATTCATATCGGTATCGATAAACAAATATTTTCCAGCGGCCCTTTTTTGTATCAGGCGATCGTTTTGGGTTAGGGATTCAATATCCATATGCTCCCTGAGTTTCCCTGATAACGATGTTATGGCCTTTTCTTCTAAATCAATTTGGTCTTTGGCAATCGTAAGAAGGTTTTCGTAAGTATAATTGGTACCATATTTTAATAAATATTCCCGTGCGTATTCTTCAACCCAAGACGTATGGTAGTGATCCGCCAGCTTACTACACAACGTACTTTTTCCTGTTGATTCAGGACCAATGATGACAATTTTTCTTATCTCTTCCATTCCGGTGCAGATTCTTTTTCTCTTAGGTTTTTATTCGCTCGTTCCTTCCATTCATATAATCCCCAGAAAGCCATGAGCAGGAGAATTAAATAATAGATGCTGGTAAATACATAATGCTTTACAAAGTACAAGGGTATCGACGCAATGTTCGTAGCAATCCACCAATACCAACTTTCAATTTTTTTCCGCGCCATAAGCAACATAGCAGTAAACGCCGTGGCACTGGCAAATGCGTCTGCCCAGGGAATCGCTCCCGGAGCAAAATCCCTTTTAAGATAAGTTAAGGAAAGAAATATTACAGTGTAACACAGAACGAAAAAGATCAGTTGCTGAGCCCATTCTTTGTTAGACGATCGGGTAATTAAAACAATGTGCACTTTCTGTTGATCTTTTTTTGACCACAATACCCAGCCGTAAATACTCATAACGGTATAGTAAAAATTTACCGAAGCCTCTCCAAAAAGACTTCCCTTTATACTTATATATACATAAGTAATGGTGTTGATCAGCCCAACAGGGTAGACTAAAATATTCTCCTTTTTGCTATACCACACACTTGCAATTCCAAAGATAACAGCGATGTATTCCAACAAAGTGGTGTGCTGCACGTCATGAACAAACTGCTGATAAATTTCTGAAAAGCTCAAATAGGAGAGTTGTACATCAAAAGTAAATACTATAAGCGCGACTTGATTTGTATGATAACAAAAAAGAAAGCCATACAGCTTCCTTCTTTTTATAAAATGTTCAATAGGTTTTTACTCAGCTTCTGCAACTACTTCTCTTACCTCGGGAATCATGCGCTTCATCATTCCCTCTATTCCCGCTTTTAAAGTAATCATAGAAGAGGGGCAGCCACTGCAGCTTCCCTGCAACATGAGATTCACTTTACCGTCCTCATAGCTCCTAAACTGAATTGCTCCACCATCCATCTCCACAGCAGGTTTCACATAATTTTCAAGTAATTCCTTAATGCGCTTCACGATGTCATCATCGTCTGCACTGATTACATTGCTGCTCTCTGATTTCATTGCAGCTATTTCCTCTTCGTTCACAACGGGCTTCCCGTCCTCCATATATTCTTTCAGGAATTGCTTGATCGAAGGAATGATGCTTTGCCAATCTTCTGTGTCCGGAGTCTTTGTAAGAGTTACAAAGTTGCTTGCGATAAATATTGATTTAATAAAGGGAAAAGTGAACAGTTCCATTGCAAGCGGAGAAACAGCCGCGGCTGTTTCATCCTGAAAATCGATGCTCTTTCCGGGATATAATAATTTGTTGGCCACAAATTTCATGGTTTCCGGATTCGGTGTCATTTCCGTGTATATACTGATCACGGGATTTCCTGTTTTAATCATATCGGTAATTTAAGAGGACAAATTTACTAAGAATATTGTTTGTGATACTTTGGAGACTGTTAATCACTTATTAGAATCTGATCTTTTTCCTTTTTTCGGAAACCCCGATCTTCCTGTTCATTCGCGGTAAGGAACTATTCTACGATCATAAGTCTTGCATAATTCAGCATTATTTTTTTCTCGCCGTTGTGTTCAAACTTCACAGTGGCCACCGGGTTATGAGCAGCGCCCTCCATTTTTATTACTTCACCAAAGCCAAATTTTTGATGTTCAATTTTTTGCCCGACAGTAAGCTGACTTGTATCACTCGGCGCAAAACCAGGAGTGGGCACATGTTCTTTTATTTTTATTGCGGGATTGGAGGTAATATAAGTAGGTTTCGCTTTTGAAGCAGGATTTTGAGCTTTGGCAAAATGCGAATTATCATTATTATAGCCGTTTACATTTTGGCGGTCAAACGGATTCCAAGAATTAGTTTGATTGTTTCGCATGTTTCCACCAGCAAAAGAACGATCAAGTCTCTCCTCAGGAAGCTCATCAATAAAACGGCTTGGGTCGTTTTGAGTGAGATTTCCAAAACGATAACGGGTATTGGCGTAGGTTAACCACAACAATTTTTTTGCCCGTGTAATCGCTACATAAAATAGACGCCGTTCTTCCTCGAGCTCCTCACGCGTGTTGATTGCCATAGAATTTGGGAAGAGAGTTTCTTCGAGGCCTCCTACAAACACAAGAGGAAACTCCAATCCTTTTGCGGCGTGTATGGTCATCAACTTCACGACATCGCTTTCGCCTTTGTTTTCATCGGCATCAGTCAGCAATGTTATCTGCTGAAGATAACTTCCAAGACTTTTATCAAGCAACTCTCCATCTTCTGTCGGCGTTTCTGTAAACTCTTTAATGGAATTCAACAGTTCCTGGATGTTTTCGTACCTCGCAAGGCCCTCATTGCTTTTATCATTAAATAATTCTTTAACGATACCCGTATGTTTTCCAACTAAAATGGCAAGGTCATAGGCGTTCTTCTTTTGCAATTCACTCTGGAACATTTTTATGGTCACTACAAAATTATTTAATGCCTCGAGAGTATTAGCGCGATAGCCAAATTCAGCGGCCCTGCCAATGACGTTCCACACTGAAATATTATTTTGATTGGCATACAAAACAGCTTTCTCGATTGTCGTTTTACCAATTCCCCTGGCCGGAAAATTGATAATTCTTTTCAAAGCTTCTTCATCGCCCGGATTCAGAATCACCCGGAGATAGGATAAAAAATCTTTGATTTCCTTTCTCTGGTAGAAGCTCATTCCTCCATAGATCCTGTAGGGGATGTTCATTCGCCTTAGGCTTTCTTCAAAACTCCGGCTTTGTGCATTTGTGCGATATAGAATCGCGATATCATTGTTAAAGAAATGATTTCTCAACTTTTGCTCCTGGATCGCATCGGCGACATATTTCCCTTCATCGTTATCTGTGGCTGTGCGTACCAACCTTATTTTTTCACCTTCGTCATTGCTGGTCCATAATTTTTTTGGCAGTTGTCCTTTGTTATTCGCAATTACATTGTTTGCGACATGGAGGATACTTTGAGAGCTTCGATAATTTTGTTCGAGCATCACCACTTTCACTTCGTCATAGTCTTTTTGAAACTGTAAAATATTTTCGATCGTAGCTCCGCGAAAACTGTAAATACTTTGCGCATCATCACCCACAACAGCAACGTTTTCATGCATGGCACCCAGCAATTTTATTATCTGGTACTGGGAAGTATTCGTATCCTGGTATTCATCAATCATTATGTATTTGAATTTGCGCTGGTACTTACTTAAACTTTCCGGGTGAGTACTGAGTAGTAGATAAAACTTAAGCAACAGATCATCAAAGTCCATCGCCCCATTCTTAAAGCAGCGTTTGCAATAAGCATCGTAGATCTGGGCAATCTTCGGCCTGTTCGAACGCATATCCTCCTGCTGTATTCCATAATCATTGCCATATTCTTCCGGCGTAATCAAACTGTTTTTCGCACTTGAAATCCTATTATATACGGTCGACGGTTTATAATGTTTATCATCAAGATTCATTTCGTTGATTACCGTTTTCACAACGCTCTTCGAATCTTCAGTATCATATATGGTGAAGTTTCGGGGATATCCAAGCTTGTCTGCCTCCGCTCTTAAAATTCTTGCAAATACAGAATGGAACGTGCCGATGTACAAGTTGCGTGCTTCATTATTTCCCAAAATTTTCTCCACTCTTTCTTTCATTTCCGCCGCGGCCTTGTTAGTAAATGTAAGAGCCAGGATATTGAAAGCGTCTATTCCTGTAGCTAACAGGTGAGCAATTCTTGTTGTGAGAACTTTTGTTTTTCCACTTCCCGCGCCGGCCACAATCATTATGGGTCCATCACGGTGTAACACCGCCTCTCTTTGTGGTTCGTTCAAACCCTCTAAATAATTCTGCATCTAACAAAGTTACAAAAATGACAAGGGTATTTTTACCAGAGCACTTCTGTGAAGCGCTAATATCTTTTCGAAAAAGCGCATACTATATTCCTTACAGTAACTCAATTTTCGATTTTCTTTTTTCAGGCAAATCCGTTCATCCAGATTTTAATCCAAAAATTAATATTTGATTTCATAAATTTTTCAAGGGTTTACTTATACTTATTATGTTTTCAGTTTGCTTTTTTAATGTTTGAGTTACGTCTTTAACTTTTTATTAACCAAACCCGCGCTATCACTGCATTACCTCTGATGGAATTCATCCCTTCGACGATTAGCAACACCTATAATTTTAGGGAATATTTCATAACCATAAAAATAAAGAATATGAAAAAGATTGCTTTTATCTGCCTTGCTGCAATGCTAACAGCTTCTTCGGTTTCAGCTCTCCCGCCAGTGAATGGAAAAGTTTTAACGGTGTTCAAAACATCCTTTCCGGAAATACAAAAAACTACATGGCATGACAACAGGGATTTCTATACCGTGCATTTCATTGATACGGACGGTTCGAAGTGCAGAATCGATTATGACCTGGAAGGAAATCTTTTGTCATCCACCCGATACTATACTCAAGAGAATCTGTCACCTTTTATTCGCGGAAAAGTGAATGAAAGA
>JBDSGZ010000096.1:0-3438 GCA_039918735.1 Ginsengibacter sp. | reverse complement strand
TTTCCGCTTTGAACTTAGGAAGATTGGCAACTTTCGGTTGACCCGCAAACAAATTATCATCTACCGCATAAACGGGATTGGAATCAAAGTGATAAAACTTTCTAAAGCTTTCGTTTCCGCCGATAAGTGCTGTCCCACCTCCTACACGTAAATTAATAAACTGTTGTTGTGTTGAGCCAAAACGATAAGCCTGTTGGTAGGTCAGCCTGATATTATTGTCTTCTGCTACAGTTATTACTGCCGAAATTCTTGGAGTAAATTTGCCGTCGAAATTTTCATTTTTATCGTACCTGCCGGAGGCGATTATATTCACCTTGTTATTAATAAAACGCTTCGATGCTTGTATGTAAGCACCTACTTCACTAATACCAATTTTCCCGGTTGAGTCGGCGAAAAGTGTTCCTTCAGAGTTCAAAAGGTATTTCTTATAATTTGCTCCCACCAGGATATTAGCGAATCCTGAAGTGTGGGGGGAGAGATCATATTGGCCCTCCACATTGTATAAGTTTGTCTTATCCACAAACAAACCTCCGCCTTTGGAAATTGGAACGCTCCTTACCTGATCAAAGATTCTTCTAAACTCGGCGGAGCCTGAAACGGGTCTGCCCTGGTCAGCAAATGCCCTGGCCGCGCTGTGAGCATCAATGTCGCTGAGACCTGTCAACTTATTTTGTAAAAACGATTGTGCATATTGAACCAGCCAGTCTGTTGGCTGAGGATCAGGATTTCCCTGTGCGTCAAAAGTGAATGTCTTTTTCCAGGCTTCATTAAACAGCCTGGTTGTCACCGTTGCGTTATATGATTCACCGGCATTTTCCTGCGTTGTATATCCCCTGATAAACCAGTTTTTATGAACCAATTCAACTTTGTATTGTCCGACTTTTAGATTCAGAAGTGAATACCTATCGCTTCCGGTATAAACGGTGTTTCCGGTTCCCCAATACCCTTCAGCATTCAGTGATAACCTCGGCGTAAGCTTATAACTCAGCGCTCCTGACATCTTAAAATTTACTGTATTTGGATTGAGAATCTCGCTTTCTTTATAGCCAGTCCTGGAGACCGGAATTGAAGCCGGCATTGCATTTACATAGGGCGCATAAAAAGTTGCCTGGGAAGCCACACCATTTAGATAAGATTTAATATCCCCACGAGTCTCATCTCCATAAACATTTATGCCATCATAACCCGGGTCTGTTTCCCTCGTGCCGGGGAGCACTTTTCCTGTAGTTCCGACACGGTCGTAATTCCTGTAATCATCGGCGATCCAATCCTTAGCCTGCACGAGCTCACCGCCTACTTTGAAAGCAAATTTTTCACTCACTTTCCTGGCCCATCTTAAAGACCAGTTATAATATGGCGAGGCTTTGGTGGCTGGATCATCGATGTGCATTACTCCAGTCTTCACCTGGAAAGAGAGGCCCTGGTATTTGAAGGGGTCTTTGCTCGTTATAATCAAGGCTCCATTTTGTCCACCCGGACCGTACAATGCGGATGATGCACCCGGTAAAAGTTCAACACTCTCTACATCCAATTCAGTAAGGCCAATTGTGCTACCTACAGAAAAATTCAACCCCGGAGCCTGGTTGTCCATCCCGTCAACTATCTGGTTGAAACGCAGGTTACCGCTTCCATTAAATCCCCTGGTACTGGGCGTCGAGAAGGTAAGAGAAGAGGTTACCATATCAACCCCTTTAAGTTTACCGATCATATCATAATAAGAAACCGAGGCCGTGTTCCGGATATTTGCCGCACTGATTCTTTCAATTGTTACAGGAGATTCTAAAATGCGTGAAGGCGCCCTGGTTGCAGAAACTACCACTTCCTGACCGAGTATACTGGAAGGCTCCAACGAAACATTAACCGTCG
Organism: Ginsengibacter sp.; assembly: GCA_039918735.1. GTDB lineage: Bacteria > Bacteroidota > Bacteroidia > Chitinophagales > Chitinophagaceae > Ginsengibacter. The sequence goes on along the minus strand of JBDSGZ010000096.1, from coordinate 1,572 downwards.
TTTGTCCCGCAGCAACGGGAACTTCTTTGAGTTCATACCCAACTGATGTAACGACCAACGTAAGAGGCGGTGCAACAGCCGATGTCAACTTAAAATTTCCATTTTCATCAGTAAAAGTGCCAGATCCACTACCTTTCACTACTACTGACGCTGCCGGTATATCGTCGCCGCCGACACTATTTGTTACTTTTCCGGTAATGCTGGTATTTTGGGCGAAAGAAATAATGCTGAGGAAATTTGCTGTAATAAAAACCGCAAAATGTTTTAGTTTGTTTGTCATAGCAAGCATTTGGGTTTGAATTTGACAACAAAGTAAGCATAGTTATCATGTTTGAAAAAAATATTCTTCGGCAGTTTTGAACTCAATGTTTATATCTTGGCCTGACTATTTTTTTGCATAGAACCAATAGAAATTAATTTTGCAGAATGGAAAAATTTTTGATACCCGGACAAACCAGCTTTTATAAAGGAAAGGTCAGAGACGTATATACCATTAGTAACCGCTGGCTGGTGATGGTTGCCAGCAATCGCATCTCGGCATTTGATGTAATACTTCCAAAGCCGATACCATACAAAGGCCAGGTACTAAACCAGGTTGCCGCTTACATGCTCAACGCTACAAAAAATATTTGTAGCAATTGGCTGATAGATGCCCCGGCTCCTACCGTTTCTATTGGATACAAATGTGATCCTTTCAAAGTGGAGATGGTGGTTCGCGGAAATCTCACAGGACATGCGTGGCGGACCTATGCAAGCGGAAAAAGAGAATTGTGCGGAGTTCCGTTACCCGAAGGCATGCACGAAAATGATTATTTCCCCAGTCCGATAATAACCCCCTCTACAAAGGCTGATGAGGGTCATGATGAAGACATCAGCAAAGGTGAGATTATAAACAGGGGAATCGCTTCAAAGAAAGAATATGAAATATTGGAAAATTATGCGTTGGAACTTTTTGCAGAAGGAAAAAAAATAGCGACAAAAAGAGGATTGATTTTGGTTGATACTAAATATGAATTTGGAAAACTGGATGGTAAAATTCTCTTAATTGATGAGATACACACACCTGACAGCTCCAGATATTTTTATGCGGACGGATTTGAAGAACGACAGTCTCGCGGCGAGAAACAAAAGCAACTCAGTAAGGAATTTGTAAGAGAATGGCTGATCGCGAATAACTTCATTGGAAAAGAAGGCCAACAGGTACCTGAAATGAAAGATGACTGGATTCAAAAAATAAGCAATCGCTATATAGAATTGTATGAAAACTTAATTGGTAAAAAATTCAAGCCAGAGGATTTGACACACGAGGAAACGTTGACTAAAATCATCAGTAGTGTGAAAAAATTAAGTTAGTCTTTTATAATCCATTCATTCCAACCATCTAAGAAGATCCTCTTTTTTAATTAAATGGCTTGGCCATTAAAATATAATGTTGAATTGATCGCTTCTTAATTCTCGTATGGAAAATTCCTGGCAACCTTCCGCATCATTCTTTCCATTAACTCATCTGTTGAGCCAAGTACGCTATCATTCATTGCTTTGTAAAACCGCCACAAAAGATCTCCATCTTTC
>JBDSGZ010000095.1:0-4207 GCA_039918735.1 Ginsengibacter sp. | reverse complement strand
CCTTGTGCGAATAAAGCATTTGAATGGGAATCTTCACCTGAACATTATCATTGGTCAACAATTTGACATTGGCGATGTACCCTATATCAAATTCTTCTTTATAAGGATCCCCGAGGTGAATCGCCTTTCGCCAGTTTATATAAAAATCGTGGTCGTAAGACTTTGTATCTACAAAAAACTGGAAGCCATTTTCCAGTCTTTCATTGAGTAAGAGCTTGTAGTCGTAGATGGGCTCCATAAATCCATGATTCAGGTTTCCTTCAAGCGTTCCTAAAATATAAGAAGAGTTTTTAGCCTTGTACTTAACGGAGAAGGTCGGCAAAAAGGAAGTGTATTCTTTTCTGCCAAACTCTTTTTGAACATACACGCCCGCCTTCAATACAAACCTGGAAGTCGGCTGGTATTGAATTTCGGGAATGAGCTGATAACCGAAAAGTGTTCCACTCAGAGGAATGTTTGTAAAATATTCCGTGTTATAGATGTAGTTAAGGTTATAAATCTTAAGCGAGAGCTTTTGGCTGTCAGCAGGATTTATATCAATTCTTTTTTTAAAAGTCGGGTAATCGATTTGGGCAAGAACAGGCAAGGATAAAAAAATGAACACAAGGGAAATAAGACCCTTGCCTGAAAACTTCATATGATTCAATTTAAACAGAACGTTTTTTGAGATTGAACTTTATACATCGAGTCGTGCATACTTTGCGTGAGTCTCAATAAATTCTCTCCTTGGTGGCACATCATCTCCCATCAGCATACTAAAAACACGGTCAGCCTCAGCAGCACTATCGATCGTTACCTGCTTCAGCGTTCTGGTTGCGGGGTTCATCGTTGTCTCCCAAAGTTGTTCAGAATTCATTTCTCCAAGGCCTTTATAACGCTGCACATGAACTGCCTCTTCTTTGCCTCCGGCGACTTGCTCAACCCAAGCCTTGCGTTCTTCGTCGTTCCATGCATAAGCCTGTTCTTTGCCTTTCTTCAATAAATATAAAGGAGGCTGCGCAATATAAACAAAACCTTGTTCCACCAACTCCTTCATGTAGCGGAAAACAAATGTCAGGATAAGCGTTGCAATGTGACTTCCATCCACATCAGCATCGGTCATAATAATCAATTTATGATAGCGAAGCTTTGAAATGTCAAGCGCCTTTGGATCATCGGCGGTGCCAATTTTAACCCCAAGAGCCGTAAACATATTCCTGATCTCTTCATTATCATAGATGCGGTGTTCCATTGCTTTTTCCACATTCAGGATCTTACCCCGTAATGGAAGAATCGCCTGGTAGCTACGGTCACGGCCTTGCTTGGCAGTACCACCTGCGGAATCACCTTCTACAAGAAATATCTCGCAATTGAAAGGATCTTTATCGCTGCAATCTGCAAGTTTACCGGGAAGGCCGCCACCTGTCAGCACACTTTTACGCTGCACCATATCCCGCGCCTTCTTGGCCGCAGCCCTCGCCTGTGCAGCTAATATTACTTTCTGTATTATCGTCTTCGCGTCCCTTGGATTTTCTTCGAGATAGGCCACAAGTACCTTACTCAGCGTGGAGTCCACAACTCCCATCACTTCATTGTTACCAAGTTTGGTTTTCGTTTGCCCTTCAAACTGTGGCTCAGGCACCTTCACGGAAATAACAGCACTGAGGCCTTCGCGAAAATCATCACCCTCTATTTCAACCTTTGCTTTTTCAAACATCCCTTCTTTTTCCCCATAACTCTTAAAAACCCTTGTAATGGATCGCCTGAAACCTGAAACGTGAGTTCCTCCTTCAATGGTGTTAATATTGTTTACATAGCTGAACAGGTGTTCCTGGTAGCCTGTGTTATAGATCATGGCCACTTCAACAGCTACATTGCTTGCAACATCAAGGCCGTCACAATAAATTACCGTCGGAAGCAGCGGTTGCCTATTTCCGTTCTTGTCAATCAATTCAACAAATTCTACGATGCCACCTTCACTATAAAACGTTTTTGAATAGGTGTTGCCGCGATCATCCTTTTCTCTCAAATCGTTGAGAATAATTTTAACCTTTTTATTTAAATAAGATAATTCACGCAACCTTCCTTCTAATATTTCCCTGTTGTATTCTGAAACAATAAAAATGGACAGGTCGGGCCAAAATTGAATTGTTGTCCCTGTTGTATCGCTTTTCCCAATTTCACGAACAGAGTATTGAGGGACTCCTTTCGCATACTCTTGTTCAAAAGTTTTACCCTCACGATTTACTGTCACGTGAAATTTGGTACTCAATGCATTTACACAACTTACTCCCACACCATGTAAACCACCACTTACTTTATAAGTATTTTTATCAAATTTCCCTCCCGCATGTAGCACGGTCATCACCACCTCAAGGGCGCTGCGGTTCTCCTTCTTCATGATACCGGTGGGAATACCACGTCCATCGTCAACAACGGTGATGGAATTATCCTCATTGATGGTAACGATGATATTATTACAATAACCGGCAAGAGCCTCATCTATCGAATTGTCCACCACTTCGTACACGAGATGGTGAAGGCCTTTATTTCCCACGTCACCAATGTACATCGCAGGCCGCTTTCTTACAGCCTCCAGGCCTTCGAGTACCTGGATACTGTCTGCACCATAACCATCTATTTTCGCCGGAATAATTTCTGCTGTATCTGCTGCCATATTAGGAAGATAATCGGGGTTGATTTACAAAAAAAAATTTGTGGGCAAAGGTACGAATAATAAGGGCAAAAAGTGCCGGCAATTGCGAAGGTCAGTCTTAAAAATAATTGAGATTGTATCGGAAAAGTCTTTCCTTTAAAGATCAGCTCAAAACATACAATTTGAAAGTGAAAGTGATACTTTTTTATTCGCTGACCGTGATGATGGTCCATAGCGCAATGGGACAAAATTTAATCATTGGATCGTACAATTTGAGGTACGACAATCCAAAAGATACCGGCAATCTTTGGCAAGATCGCAGGGCCGCTGTTATTGCCTTAATTCGGTTTCACGAGTTTGATATTTTTGGAACCCAGGAAGGATTAAAAAATCAAATTGACGACATCAATTCTTCATTGCCCTACTATTCCCGGTCTGGCGTTGGCAGGGACGACGGGAAAGATAAGGGTGAACATTCTGCAATTTTCTACAAGAACGATCGGTTTGAACTTTTAAAAAACGGAGATTTTTGGCTATCGGAAACGCCGGATAAACCTTCTCTCGGCTGGGATGCCATCTGCTGCTACCGCATCTGCTCCTGGGTTTATTTGCGTGATAAAAAAAGCGGTAAGAAATTTTTCTTTTTTAACGTTCATTACGACCACCAGGGAGTAGTTGCCCGTAAGGAAAGCAGCAAGCTTATCCTTGAAAAAATAAAAAATATTGCGGGAAATGAAGCAGTGATTTTTACAGGAGATTTTAACGGGGCGCCCAATACTGAATGGTACAAAACGATCGCGAACTCTACGGTGTTGAGTGATACCTACGATCATGCAAAATTTCCATATGCGAATAATGGTTCCTTCAATGCCTTTGGGTCACGAGTGGAGAGCAATGAGATCATTGATCATATTTTTATTTCAAAGCAATTCAGCGCTGTCCGGTGGGGAATTCTTACAGATACTTACCACGGTAAGTTTCCATCGGATCATTTTCCCGTGCTAACCGAACTTTCTCTAAAATAAAAAATGTCGGACAGTTGATGATTTTCTTTTTTTGCAAAACCTGGAAATCTCTATTCCCAGCCTGCATAAATGCGAACCTATTTAAGAAACATTCGAATTGAGCAAGAATTTTATTTACACACCTGCTTTTCTAAAAGAGCTACAACTTCTGAAGCCTTTTCGTAGGTGCCTTGCAGGTGGTTAGAATTCGAAGCCGGCGCATATACATTCAACTCAACTTCATCCAGCAATGAAGTAAGCATACGTGAGGTGCTGCAGCCTACGTTACATTTATCAAGTTCTTCCATCAACCTTTTTTTGGTAAGTTCCTCCACAGGAACTTTAAATTTTACTGCGAGATATTTTTTTAACGAAGAATCCAACACGCGGTAAAACTGAGCTTCATTGCTTTCTAACAATTTTTCATGTGCTGCCAGCAAGGGATTTTCAGGGATGATGAATTCCTCCAGTGTTTGCTCAGCTACTACGCCCATTCCACCGGCAGTTGTTTCAACTAAATCCTCTTTCTTTTTCCTTTGCCCCTTTTTAACACGCGTTGCCAAGATAA
>JBDSGZ010000094.1:0-6368 GCA_039918735.1 Ginsengibacter sp. | reverse complement strand
GAATTCTAGCTTTAAGTCTTTGCCTATCTTCCCTGTACGTAGTCACGAAAACAAAGGAGAGTGCCGATGAACTCTATGGCAAAGACAAATAAATTTTAATCAGGTTTTTAATTATATATCCTCATTCAGTTCTCAAACTCTTTACAGGATTGGCAACGGCTGCCTTTATTGCCTGGAAGCTTACTGTGACGAGCGCGATAAAAATCGCAATACCCCCGGATAACAAAAACATCCACCAGCTAATGTTTGTCTTATAGGCAAAATCCTGTAACCAGTTATTCATAATGTACCATGCAACTGGTGTTGCAATAATAATAGCTGTGCTGACAAGCAATAAAAAATCCTTTGACAATAATTTCACAATGCCTGGAACACTTGCGCCAAGCACCTTTCGGATTCCTATTTCTTTTACACGCTGCTTTGCAAATAACGAAATCAGGCCAAACATTCCCATTGCTGCAATCAGGTTAGTTAATAGTGCGATGTAGTTTGTTGCTTTTAAGATTCCGTCAAGCAAGGCATACTGTTGGCCAACCTTGTCGCTCACTAATTCATAGCTGAAATTTCTACGGCTTGGCATTGTTTTGAAAGCCTGCTCCAATTGATTCATAACTGGCTTCATATAACCGGGATCTGTTCTAACACTTAGATAGCGATTTTCGAGATTTGGTTTTCCGCCATACCATTGAATTAATGGTTCGATATTATTTTGCAAATCCTGGTAATGAAAATTTTCCATCACGCCGATAACGGTGTAAACGGTGCCGTCTTCTCCTTTGGCTTTTATTCGTTTGCCTATGGCATCTTTCCATCCAAAAGCGTCCATTGCAGAACGATTGATCAACACTGCATTTTGTTCAGAAGCAGCAAGCCGATCATCAAAATTTTTCCCCTGGACGATTGGTATTTTATAAGTAGTTACATAACCTGCATCTGCCGGTGCCTGCTTCAAGGAAATTTCCTTATCAATCGTATGATCTATATAAACGTTATAATCGTCTCTGTACGCTGTAGGCACCACGCGATTAGTAGAAATCGATCTTACGTGTGGATTCGTTTTGAGATCATTTAAAATACTTTCAAACCGTGCATCAGCCGATTTGGGATCGCGAAAAGCGAGTCCTAAATTTATGACCGCTACATTGTCTTTATTAAAACCAAGCGAGGAAGATTTCATATAACTCATCTGGCGGTTAAAAATAATGGCGACGCCAATAAGCGTAATGGCCAATGCAAACTGAAAGGTGATAAAAATATTACGAAGAGCGCTGCCTCTAAAATCACCTGAAGAGATTTTTCCTTTTACGGCATCGGTTACTTTTAATGTTGCCAATTTAATAGCGGGAATGCTGGCCGCAACTATTGTAAATAAAATTCCAATCGCTGCAAAAAAAATAATCAGTGGATAATCTTTGGTAATGCCTGTTTCTATTTCGCCCAATTTGTCTTTCAGAAGACCATTTAAAACCGGCAAGAGAAGCAATGAAAAAAGCAGCCACGCAAATAAAATAGAAATAAATACAACCAATCCATTTTCGAAACAAAACTGCGTAATGATATTTTTTTTGCTTCCGCCAACCATTTGTCTTACTGCCACTTCTTTACTACGGGCATACATGCCGGCAGTATTGAGGTTGATAAGATTAACTAAAATTATTAATAGAATAAACAACCCACCTCCAATAGCTCCTTTTATAATGACACTGATTAAATTGGATTGTTCCTGCAGAATTTTTCTATAAGGAACTGCATAGACTTTGTTGCCTTTTTGCTCTGGTGAATAATTTAGTTTTACGATGGAAGCAATTTGTGCATCGAGCTTTTTGGGATCGCTGTTTTTTTGTAATCTCAGGTAGTTTGAGGCAAATGTATTATACCAATCAGCTCCTTGTTTAAAACCCGGGTTTGATTCAAGTATTGCGATTGGAAGTGGGACGGCAGGTTGAACAGTACAGTTCGGTGGTACAGGTTTCAAGACACCGGTAACCGTGAGTTGCATCGTATCATCAGCAGTTACGGTCTTGCCAACAGGATTTGCATTGCCGAAAAACTTTTGCGCTATTTGTTCTGATAACACTATCGAGAACTTATCTTTTAATGCGATAGCCGAATTACCATATTTGAAAGGAAACTGAAACACTTTGAAATAACCTGTGTCCACAAATACAGTAGTTTCCTGGAATTCTTTGTTCTCATATTTTAGCCATGGATAATTCCATTGTTGTATATGTGTGGCGGCTTCTACTTCGGGGGCTGTTTTTACTATTTCACCAAGCAGCGGATAAACGGTTTGCGTGTATTGGTTGCCCTCATAATTCGTTTTCAGGTAATACATCTGGTCAATGCCCTTTAAATTATCATTGGTCGTTTGATATTGATAAATCAAAAGAGACAAAGCCATGATGCTTGCCAGGCCTGTGGATAAGCCAATGATATTTACTGAGCTAAAGAGTTTATTTTTTAGCAATTGACGCCATGCGGATTTAAAATAAGTTTTTACCAAAACGTTTTATTTTTTATGTATTTATCTTTTATTGGTCAGGTCGTTTTTTTACTGAAATTCGAAACTATTCAGAAAGGAAAATTCTTTACTTTTTAAATTGTCGCTTTGCGGATTTTTGTGAGAATCATTTAGCATAAAAATTTCATTTACCCAGTTCCTGTTTTCTTCTCCAAAACGTTGCCGGAAAGTTATGTTTTGATTATTAGCTGTTTAAGTGATTTGCCATTGGTGAAGTGTTCGGTTTTGATACGGTGGTGTTCGGTTTCGTCTGACGAAGTTGCCTCGTAAGAGCATCGATTAAATGCAAAAGAAAGGAACGGAAGAAGAGTAAGTTTCATAGATAAAATAAAGTCTAAATGCGTGAGTGAAAAGTAAAACCATGATGGGATGTTTAATAATATCACCCTCTGGCCAAGAGTATTTATTTTTACCAATTCCCGCGTGCTGTCAATTTTAATAAGATAGCACCGATAAATAATTAATATTTACAAATCATGAAAGACACTGCTAAATCATTCACCGAAGGATTCATGGAATCCCTGACTTTGTACTGGAACAAATTCCTGCTTGCCCTTCCAAGAATCATGATCGCTATCCTCCTGCTGGTTATCGTATTTTTTGTTGCTTCCTACATTGCCAGACTTCTCAGGAGAAAATTGTCCGGGGAAGAACATGATCCGCTTTTTGTAAACTTCATTAGCAAAATTACCAAAGCCGTTGTCATCATTTGCGGAATTATATTGGCGATGCAGACATTAGGATTGACGGGTGTTGCAGGCGGTTTGCTGGCTGGCGCCGGTCTGTCTGCTTTTATATTTGGTTTTGCCTTTAAAGACATTGCGGAGAATTTTCTTGGAGGCGTAATACTCGCATTTAACAGGCCTTTTAGTTTAAACGATACCATCGTAATCCGGGAGTTCAGTGGCCATGTTGTGGCACTGAATTTTCGTACCACGCACATCAAGACCTTTGAGGAAGGAGATGTTTTTATTCCGAATTCTATCGTGATAAAAGAACCACTAACCAATCTCACAAGAGATGGAAAAATCCGGCTAAACTTTGTGGTGGGCATTGCCTACGAAGACAAAGTGAGTGATGCGATTGCTACTATCGAGAAAACAATGGAATCTGTTGCAGACATAAAACGCGACATACAACCATTTACTGTCGTGGAAGAATTATCAGTAAGCACTGTGAACCTGAGAGTCTACTTCTGGGCCGACACACTAGATTATAAAAAAGGCGTTTTGCAAATAAAAAGTGAAGTGATCACGGTAGTGAAGGAAGCTCTCGAAGAGAAAGGATTCTCACTGCCCGCGGATATACAGGAGATAAAACTGTATAATAAAAAAGAACCGCTGCCGATTAATATCTTAAACATTAAAGATGTAGCTAAAAGAGTGGAGTAACTTGCAAGGACAATTGTATAGAGAGCCTTACGATATGTTGAACGAAAGAAATTTAAAGAAGAACTTCTTGCCTAATAGCATTAATTTGTTTGGTAAATATTGTCAGCGGTAAAAAGAGGGATGATCACGAATATTCTTAACAAATATGAATCTCACCAAATGGTTTAGAGTTTATTACAATAAAATTACCCAGAGCATTGCCTTCTATCCGGCCATCATTGCTGTCGGCTTTTTGCTTCTTTCATGGGTGATGCTTGAGATTGATTTTTCTCCATGGGGGAAGCAATTAAAAGCGGACTTCAGTTGGATAAGTCTCAAAGATGCAAGCACGGCCCGATCCATCCTGTCCACCGTTGCGGGCGCAATTATTTCTCTTACTGTTTTTAGTTTTTCCATGGTGATGATTGTGCTGAACCAGGCCGCGTCGCAGATGAGCAACCGAGTACTGTCGAGCATGATTGAGAATCGTTTTCAGCAGGTTATTCTCGGTATTTATATCGGCACCATTGTGTATGCACTTTTTTTGCTAAGCACGATCCGTGATATCAATAGCGGTATTTATGTTCCGGCCCTGAGTGTTTACCTGCTTATCGCTTTAACGGTGATTGATATTTTTCTGTTCATTTATTTTCTGGATTATGTAACCCAGTCCGTGAAGTTTGAGACTATTATTGAGCGGGTGCAGAAACAAACAATGGCCACTATGAAGAAAAGATTTGAAGAAATAAAAGAAGAACCTTTTTCCTGGAGCCAACTGCCCTTCGTGGAATTGAGTTCACCCGAATCAGATTATTTCCAGGGCGTTGATGAAAAGAAGCTGTTGCAGATAGCCCGTGAAAAAAATCTCCACATCTCTTTTTTGTGTAAGCGGTCAACGTTTTTATTGAAGGGAATTGTATTTATGAATGTGTATGCTAAAGGCTCAATTGATGAAGAATGCAAAAATGATTTATTGGCTACAACCGATTTTTTCAAAGGTCAACCGATTGATAAGAATGCGGATTATGGTTTCACGCAACTGGCAGAAGTTGCCATCAAAGCGCTGAGCCCGGGCATCAACGATCCGGCCACTGCTGTCATCGCTCTTCATTCATTATTCGAGCTATTTGAATACAAACTATACCACAACACTCCTTCGACCATGATGGATGTTGAAGGAGTCAGTAGAATTTATATTCCCTATTCTTCCTTCGAAGATATGTTTGAGAAATGCATACGCCCGATCTGGAATTATGGAAGGAAAGACCAATACATTCAGAAGGCGCTCATCGATATGGCGAGGCAATTAAAAGTTGCGGATCACAAAATGCTCTACACGCTGGTGTTTGACAACTTATTAAAAGAAGTAGAAACGCAGAAGGAATTAATGAACAAACAGGATTGATTTTATTTCACCGCTCTTTTGGCTTCATGGAGCAAATCAGGAACCTGGAGTTTTTTTGGAGCTATCGGAACATTTACTTTTCAGGTCTACTCGGCTGAGACAGATGAAACTTTATGTTTAAATCAACGGGCATTCAGCTTCAGTTTTATTGAAATTCTAATACAGCACAAAATTTGAATTCAAAATGACTGTTACAACTTACTCCAATTTCAGAATAGGATTCGGAAAGGCAAATTTCCCTATGTCCCAATGATTTGATTCCGGCATCAATCAGCAATTGCAATGCTATGTCCTTTCCGGTTTCTTCTCCGAATGATACACATTCCGCATAATCATTTTTTTTACAATCTATTCTCTCATGCGGGTTTCTATCAGCCTTTGAAATTTCCGTTGAGTAGCATTTTGCATCAAGAAAAAGTGCCCTTTCAAATTTTAAAGGTTTGCTGGGTGTCCTGGTCAGCAAATCATTTTGAAGTGATCTTTTGAATTCTTTAAACTCCATCAAAACGCTGTCTCCATATTCTTCCCCAATTTGATATTGATTGACTTCAAGTTCTAAAAATTCTATAGGAAAGAGCCTGCAAAGATTGATGTACATTATTGTTTCCTTCTCATTTTTTGTCAAGTAGGAAATATCTTTAGCAGTGTTAGCTTCGTCAAGCTGAAACTTTAGCCAGGTTTGAGAGAATGAAGAAACAGAAATTGTCAAAAGGATTAATAAAAAGAGTGGCTTTATTTTCATTTATTAGACGAATCTAAATCTATTTACAATTTTTACTTATGAATTCATTGGCACCGGAATACCCTAGTGAAGCTGCCATTTTCATACCGGCACAGGCTTATCCATTATTTTGTTAAACAGAGGTTTTGCCTTGAATTAAACAATCCAGGATACAAATTTTGTTGCTTGCATCCACCGGCTCAGTGCGGATGTAGCCAGTATTTGTTTACGATATTTTTATAGCCCTAAGCCATATTGATCTTTAGTAGCTGCAATATCATCGTAATTATCAAGGCGGTCCTTTAACTTTTTGGTTGTAGTTTCATTGAAATTGAGGTCCCTGCCAGCGTT
>JBDSGZ010000093.1:0-7179 GCA_039918735.1 Ginsengibacter sp. | reverse complement strand
GAGCTTGTAATTGCTCATCACGGTCTCCTTATCAGCAATCTCCGGGTTGAGAATCCTGATCAGTTCCAACGCATCGTCATTTACATAAATTTTTTCTAATCGCAGTACCGAGCCGGCGTATGTATTTGTCTCAACCGGCACCGGCCGTACCGTATCAATGGGCACATATTTTCGGGAAGGTTTATTAGTATTGCTTTGATCATTCTTATCATTGGCATTTGTTGGATTATTGTTTGCCGGCGTGGTTTCAGCAGGCACGGGGGGCTTTGGCGTAGTATCAGTCCTGTTCTGCGTTCCTTTGGATGCCGACAATATTTTATAATCCGACAAATTTTTCTTAGCCGCAGGATCGGGCCTGTTTTGCGCCGATAGGTGCGCAGCAGAAAATAAAAGAGTAAGTGAGAATAAAAAGATGGGGATAGATTTCATAAATGAAAGTGTCTTTTTATTTTTTTAAATTTTCCCGGGGGCTAATGAGATAAAAAGGTACAGAAATTAATTAAGAGATTACAAGATTATGTTTCCTTATAAATCTGTCAGTTCGGGAGGGGTAAAACTGGTAATGCTAAAATATCAAAAGAGACCTAAATGATTGGTACGGTTGTAAAAAGAGGAATTGAGAAATGATGCAAATGGAATAGCAGAAATCTCCTTTGAATTTTTATGTTTACGGCGCTGATATAAAATTTGTGGAACTGATTCGTGTGCCTCGAACCAAGGCAGAGGTTTAGGGATTCATTCTATTAAACGTTGCATGTATAATATCAGGTGTTGCTTTCGCCATCACTTCACCAAAACCAAAAGTGAGTTCTGTTTTTCCGTCTTTCATTTGTTGAAATACTGCTTCCACGAAATCACTAACTGCTGGTTGTCCATCGTGCAAGCCTTTCCCTCCAAGGTCAGTATTTAATGCTGGTGGTATCATTTCAATTACTTCAATATTTTTTGTTTTTAGCAAATACCTTAACGACAGCGTATATGAATGGAAAAATGCTTTTGTCGCGCAATAAATTGGAACTTTTGATAGCTGCACAAACGCCAAACCTGATGTTACGTTGATAATTGTGTTTAACGATTTTAAGCCCGTAAACAGAGTCGTCAAATGAACAGGTGCCAACACATTCGTTTCAATTTCATTCTTTGCTTTTTTGTAAAAGTCGTTGTCAGAAATACCCATCCAGTTTTGAATGCCCGCATTGTTCACCAGCACATTCAGGTCGCTATGGTTTTCTGAAATCCAATTGTAGAGTTCAATTCTCTGCGCTTCCAAGGACAAGTCACAGGCTTTTGTAATAACGGATGGGAATTTGTTACCGACATCCTGCAAAGCGTCTTCACGTCTTCCACAAATTATTACCTGGTTGCCTTCCCTAAGAAATCTTTCGGTTAGGCCAAGCCCAATTCCACTTGCTCCTCCCGTAATTAAAATTTTGTTACCTGTAAGTTTCATAATGATTTATTTATTTTTTAATTGTGGGGATTTAGTTTTTTTGAGCTGTTACGATGATGTTTTAAATGAAAGATTTTTTTATCAATATTCTTTTTAAAATTAGCAAGGTACATTTTCCTAAGGCGTGAAATTTTATTGCCTGCTCAATTGATGTTTCTATTTTCCCATTTCCTTCTTTATTTCTTTTGCAGTAGTTAAAATAAATTTTTGAATATTAAGGACATCTTCTTCACTTATACGATCGCCAAATTTTGGCATACCCAATGGAAGATAAGCTCCATCATGAACGATTGACAAAAACCTTTTGTGAATATTTTCAGGAATGAATGCGAGATTTGGAACCAGGCCTCCACCAGTTTTCCCGAGCATGTGACAGGTGCCGCAATAGGTATTAAAAAGTTTTTTGCCACGGGCGATTTCAGTTTCACTTGCTGTAAAAGAAATATCCGGAATAGTCCGCGGCGCTTCTGTGCTAAATACCGGGAACGGTTTATTTCCACCCAAAACAAAAGTAAAAATCCTTCCAGGCTGCAAAGGAGTAGATCTGAATTTTAAACCAACACCGCCGCCCCAACCAACCAGCAGCGTGATGTATTGCTTTCCATCTAACATGTAAGTTACGGGCGGAGCCACTACACCTCCACCAACAGCAACATCCCAAAGTTTAGAGCCATCCTTCGCATCGTACGCAATGAAGTGCCCATCCTGCGTTCCCTGGAAAACCAAGTCTGACGAGGTACATAGTAATCCTCCGTTCCAACTATCCTGCTGATCCACTCTCCATACTTCTTTGCGCTGCACAGGATCCCAGGCGATGAGCATGCCGCGTCCATTATTTTTTCGCGCTACACTATCCAATCTTGATGGCTTTTTGGGATCTTGCCCCATCCCGGTATTCCATCCGTTACCAACACCGTATCCTTTCTTATTGTATTCCCATTCGGGGTTGTGGCCGTAAGTTGCTACGTTTTGCCGTGCCGGTATGTACACTAGATTCGTAGAAGGATTAAAAGCCATCGGGTGCCAGTTATGGCCGCCATCATAGTCAGGGGCTACATCGCTGTTCATGTTTGTATATCTCGCAAAATCATTTTCTACCGGGCGTCCTGTAATTGTATCAACTCTCTTCGCCCAATTGATATACACATAAGCATCTGCAGAAATAAGTTTTCCATTTGCCCGGTCAATCACATAAAAGAAACCATTCTTCGGAGCCTGCATCAGCACTTTTCTTTTCTTTCCTTTGATGCTTAGGTCTGCAAGTATGATGGATTGCGTTGCCGTAAAATCCCATGAGTCTCCCGGAGTCGTTTGATAGTACCAAACCAATTCTCCGTTAGCGGGATTCAATGCAACGATGGAGGAGAGATAAAGATTATCACCTCCACCGGGGCTACGATAATTCCTGTCCCATGGTGAACCATTTCCAGTGCCGATGTATAAAAGTTTAAGTTCAGGATCGTAAGCCATGGCGTCCCATGCAGTACCACCTCCGCCATATTTCCACCATTCTCCTGTCCATGTTTTTGCAGCAACTTCCATCGCCTTTGATTCGAAAGGTGCTGCAGGATTGCCGGGCACAATATAAAATCTCCATGCCTGCTTTCCACTTTCTGCATCGTATGCGGTGACATAACCTCGAACGCCTAATTCCGCACCGCCATTGCCGATAATCACTTTTCCACCTACCACACGGGGAGCACCTGTGATTGAATAAGGCTTGGTGGAATCAACCGTCATCACACTCCACAGCGGCTTTCCATCAGCAGCATTCAATGCTATTAACCTGCCATCCAATGCGCCAACATACACTTTGCCTTTGTACAATGCAGCACCACGATTAACAACATCGCAGCAGGCTGTTTCTCCATAAGTGCCCGATACCTTTGGATCGTATGTCCATATCATAGAGCCGTCCCGTGCATTGATCGCATAGACCACGCTCCATGGGCCGGTAACAAACATGATGCCGTCTGAAACCAATGCGGTGGCTTCGATGCCACGTTTAGTGCCGAGATCAAGTGACCAGGCCAGGCCGAGGCTATCAATATTATTCTTAGTGATTTGTTTCAAAGGACTGTACCTGTCTTCCTGGTAATTTAATCCGTGGGTCAGCCAATCGCCCGGACGCTTATCAACATGCGCCAACGCATCATCATCTATATTCCTAGTCACATTATGAATGTGTTCTACTGATCCTGGTTTTGATGTTTGCTTGCAGGAATAAAGGGAAAGCAGAAAGAAAATAATAAAAGAAAAAGGCCTTTTCATAATTCAATTGTTAGTTGATCTATAGCAGAATTCACCTGGCTAATGGAATGAGACGATTATAAAGGAAGTTAGGAATAATTTGAATCTTAAAGGATCATTAGCACAAAATAGAAAGAGCGGAATAATGCGAATTTGTTAATGCTGATAAAGATGTAGTGAAAGAGAATGAACTTTTTGTAAGATTGTTCAATAAACGATATCTACTTCCAGGCTCTGAAAAAAAGTAACTCACTTCCGACGGTCTAACTTTCTATGTTTATTCAAGTAGTGTCTGAAAAAGTTTTTTACCAAAACCTATACCCTGGTAATCAGGATTCACTGAAATGGTAAGGTCGCTTAGAATATGTCCAGATACTTTCGGTTCTAATTTATAGCAATGAATCTCTGCGATAATTTTTGCATCCCGTAATTTATCTTCAATAACGAATTGCACACCATTGTGGAATGATTTCTCAACAAAGCTTTTTACATAGTCTATTGTGATTTCATCTTCATTTCTTGCAAGCCCTCCGTTTTTTTTACTAACAGATTTATACAAGTCAAAAACTTTTTCAAAGTCTTTTACAGTTGCTTTTCTTATTAGGAATTGACTCGTATTCATTTAGCAGTTTGAATTTCTATGCTTGCCCGCCT
Organism: Ginsengibacter sp.; assembly: GCA_039918735.1. Lineage (GTDB taxonomy): Bacteria > Bacteroidota > Bacteroidia > Chitinophagales > Chitinophagaceae > Ginsengibacter. The sequence continues at coordinate 2,825 of JBDSGZ010000093.1, read as the reverse complement.
GTACGATGTTTTTATTCTAATCCAATAATTTATTTAGCTTCTCCCGGGACTCTGGATATTCTCTAAGTGATAATGCTTTTTTGAAATTTTCTATTGCTTTTGGTTTGTTACCAATGGCCACAAAATAATCTCCATAAGAATCATATGCATTAAAACTTTCGGGGTAATTAGCTACGTTCATTTTAAAAAAACTTTCAGCTTTTTTATATTGTTTCGCCTTCAAAAACTGGTATGCTATACCATTAACTTCGGCTTCTGGTGGTTTTACTGTGTATCCAAATAGTTGAGAAACTTCCTTGTAATGAAGAGCATATTTATTTGCGATATCGACCGAAGAGTCTGTATCATCGTTCATTTCTAAATTGAGGCGATACTTTTCAAAAATAAAACGTAAAGCATCATATTCAACAATCAAAGGCACGGAGCTATGATTGTCATTTTCGTAATATTTACTGGCGTATTTTAGCCCTTTTGGTTTTTGGCTCTTGATAAATTTATTCAACTCTAAAATTGAACGAATGTGGATAGTGCCGCCAGTTGTATCTTTCACCACATCGTTCACATTCATTCCTTTTGCCATTGTATTGGCAATGCCTAAATACAATGTTTTGCCTGTAAAATTCTCTTGAGGTATTATTTTCTCACCAGCCTTTAAGAATTTTTGTTTGTTCCACCACATACTTGGGTCAATGGCGACATACGAATTGAATAGTTTGGTGTGATTTATTAAAGCATTCATGACAGTTAAGCCGCCGAACGAATGTCCAATTAGCATTTTATAGGGCTGCGTGGGATAAGTAGAATCAATATAAGGTATTAGTTCATTTTCTATAAAAGACATAAACTGTTCACCTCCACCGGACGAAAGATCAAAAGAATCTTTGGTAGGGGTCAAATCCCTGGTACGGTTTGTATTTGGAATTCCTACTACAATCATTTGCGGACAAATTGTATTTTCATTTATAGAGCTCAACTGCTCAATCATACCGACGACTGAGGAAAAATGGCTATCGCCGTCTAACAAATAAACAACAGGAAAACGTTGCTGTGAATATTGACTGTCGGGATCGCTGTCTGGTACATGCACCCAAATCTTTCTTTTTTCGTTCAGCATTTTCGATTGGATGCTGTCAATAGTTCCAATAATCACTTTGTTGTCTGCCTGGGCAAAAGTGTAAAGGGAAATAAAACTCGCCAGGATAGAAAGAGATAATTTTTTCAATGATTATTTATTTAGGAGGTTGTCTTGTGCTGTAACAGGTTGCCCATTTGTATTTAAAAATAGCGCTTAAAATGATAACCCCGGAACATCGGTTAGTTCTTGTCAGGTCCTGAAAAGAGTCGCCATTTTTATTCATTGAAATTATTGATAAATATTTTCTCCCGAAGAGTACTTGTTTCCGGATTTTAGTTTTCGGATTGAGAGAACTTCTCAATGAATCGGGAAGTTCACGTACAGTTCTTTGAGGAGCAGGAGATTGAAATCCCTGGATTGCCAGACTATCTGTTGCCCTTATTGTCCACCGTATTGTTTTATTAATTCTGCTGTTTCGGTAAAGCCTTTTTCTTCAGCCATAAATAAAGGTGTTTGACCATTATCCGTTTTTGCATTTACGTCTGCACCACAGTCAATAAGCAATTTTGCAAGGTCAGCCTTTCCGTTATGTGCTGCTGAATGTAATGGACTTACTCCTTGCATTTGTCTTGCATTAACATCGGCTCCATTTTTAATTAACAACTCTGCTATGTCATAGTTTGAAGTGGCACAAGCTGAATGAAGAGGAGCAACTTTAAACTGGTTATTGGCCGCAATACCTGGGTTTGCTCCGTTGCTAAGAAGTAGTTTTACAATGTCTGTGTTTCCAAAAAATGAAGCAAGACCTAAAGGAGTAAATCCGTCTGCTGAAAATGAATTGATCAGGTCTGGATTTTGATTAATTAATTTGGTAACAGCATCGATGTCCGCAATACTCGCAGCCTCAAAAATGTCAAGCTCTTTTCTATAATTTCTTAAGAGTTCAATGCCAGATTTATTGCGGCAATAGGCAGCAAACTGTAACAATGAAATTCCTTGTTCAGTTTTTATGTCTGCAATTGAAGGTTTGTCGGTAATGATTTGGTTGAGCTTATCATTGTCGCATATTTTAATTGCGTCTAAAATTTCGTTTAGATTGTTCATTGTAGTTTGATGTCTTACCGTCGAAAAAGGTACTTATTTAATCATTGAATTTATTAAAAAACATTTTCTCCCGGAGAATATTTGATTTTAGTTTTTAGAGTGTGGATTAATATGTTGATTCGGTTAACGCGAAGCGAAGCATTTGTTCCTGGCACAAGAAGCAATCGCCGGTTCATTTGAATAGTTAAGTCGTCCATATTTCACGAATCATAGAATCGGACTAACTTAAATTTTATTTATAATTCTCTCGGGGTTGTGGGTGATTGCTATTCAGCAAAACTCTCTGCATGTCCGCCCCGATTCCCTGCGGACAATGGAGACCGGCGATTGGTGGGTTTCTGGTTGAGGGGCGATAGCTGAAAATGCTAAGGTCATTATTGACTCAACACTCCATTCGGCAACATCGGTAAAGTATTAAGCCCTATTCCTGTTGCGTCCAATATTGCGTTTCTGATAGCGGGAGCGATACAAACAATACCCGCTTCTCCTGCGCCGGAAGATGGCAGATCTTTCCGGTCAATTAATACAACATCAATTTTTGGCATGTCACTAAAGCGCGGAACTTTGTAATCCGAAAGACTTGAATTGAGAATCTTTCCATTAGCAAATTCAACTGCTTCGAACAATGCGCCGCCAAGGCCCTGGA
>JBDSGZ010000092.1:0-9277 GCA_039918735.1 Ginsengibacter sp. | reverse complement strand
TCGTGCCAGCGATGATTGTTGTCGTTCCATGACTGTTCGATTTTTGTAATCGTTCCCAACTTTCCTGAACGAACAAAATCGCGGATTTTAATTTGTGTCGGATCACTCAACCATTGAGAACCCATCTGCACTACCTGCGATGAAGACAACACATCCTGCCTCGCTGACTTTGCTTCTTCAACCGACTCCGCCATCGGCTTCTCGCAATAGCAATCTTTTCCGGCTTTCACTACTTCAGACAAAATCTTTGCATGCTGGAAATCTCCGGTTGCAATCATGACGGCATCGAGGTCTTTCATTTTCAACATCTCCTCAGAATATTGAAATTGCTTCACTTCATTGCCATATAACTTTTTGCAATTGGCGCCAGTCTTTTCGCGGTTGATTTTCCAAATGTCACAAACAGCCACTACTCCAAGGTTCTTGTCTTTCTCAGACATTTTTACCATTGCCTGGTGCCCTTTGCTGCGTGAACCGCATCCCAGGAAACCGATGTTGATCCGGTCATTTGCGCCAATAATTTTTTTGTAAGACGAAGCGCTCATCGAAGCTGCTCCTGCAACACCGGCGGGGCCAGCCAACGTTGTGATTGCAGTACCGGTAATGCCCGCAGCAGCTTTACCAATAAAATTTCTCCGGGAAAAATTCTTTTTATTCATGAAAAATTTGCTTTAGCTCTTTTAGAAATATCCGATAAGGTAGCAAAAAAAATGAATCGATTATTTTATCCAGTCTTCATAAATGTCCCGGATCGTTGTGGATAGTGTTGCGGGCGCAATATTCAACTGGCTGTCCGCTTTCTGTTTTTTATATCCGTCGGTGATTACTCTCAGGTCTTCCCTGATGTTTTCATCATCTTTATTTCCGGCTCCATCTGTAACACCAAACATCAATAGTTTACGCGGTGCAATCGTGGCTGCAAGATCCGGGAGATCGTATGCCTGCATTGAACCGGGAACAGTACTAAAAACAAAGGCGGGATTGTACAGCCGGGTCATCAAGATCGAACGGTAAGATGCATAGGGCTCAATCAGCGCAACGCGTTTGATATCTGGATCAAAGGCCGCGGCATGCAAAAGGACCGCCGACATTTCATTGTGAGCAAGTCCGTAAATCTCTTGTATGTCAGTTTCTTTCTTTAAGAGATTGACGAGTTTGACTGCATCCCCTGCCTGTATTCCGACGATGCTTTTTCCTATAAGGGTTGAAAGAAAAGAGATATTATAAGAGACTTCACCGATGTATGAATCTCCGCGAAATTCTCCCGGCCCCATTTCACCCGTACCCAGCAAGTCGGGAGCCAATACAGTAAATCCCTTTTTTACAAACCATTCGATCTCGCCGCCAGGTGAAGCTTCTTTTGCCTTGCCCGATGGATGCAGGTAAAGCAATGCTTTGTGATTTGAATTCGCAGGTTTCATCAGCAGGTAAGGAATGACATAATCATCGCCGCCCTTTATAAAATATTTTTCAATGACATAGCCGTCCTTTTGAAAGCGGCCAGTGAAAACCGGTTCGCTTGCCAACTTGGGTTGTTGATAGCCTGAAAGTTTTTTTGCGGATGCTAATACATTATTAGTATGCTCAGTAAAATTTTTCCGTGAAGATTGCAACTTATACACCAGTCGTTCTGCTGCTTTCCGGTTCAGGCTAAAAACTGTTTCTCCTTTCAGTGATGTGGATACCTGTCCTGTTTCGGTTACCTGCAATTCCTTTGGAGTAAGAATGTTTACCTCTGCATCCGAAGAGTCTCCCGGGTTATTCAAAGATTTTTGAAAGAATGCATACATGGACTCCCTGTTCTTTTTCGTAGAAGCGTGAGGCGCATCATCGGTGGTCATCCGAAAGTTTTCCTGCTTGCCATAGGCTTTGTAAATGCGTGAGACTTCCTTCGCAGTTTCCCTGGCTCCCTGTATGCTGAACATATCGCGGGTAGTGGTAATCATGAGGATCGGTTTCGGTGCCTGCACCAATAAAAAATCTGCCATGTCTATTCCATGTGCGATGCCATTGAAAAGATCCTGCTCACCATCCTGTGGGCCAACGGTCTGGATGAGGCGGGTAAAATTTGTAATATAATTTTCGGGAGCTAAAGCTTTTATGCGGTCGTCCATTGCACCGATATATGCCGTCTGTGTTCCTCCACCCGAACGTCCTGTGAGGCCTATTCTTTTTCCGTCCACCTCTTTTCGGGTGAGGAGGTAATCCACGGCTCTTATGCCATCCCAGGTCATGTAGCCGGCCTGCGAAGCGCCGTTAATAAATGCCTGCACACCCGGGTAAGAATGTTCTACATCGGCCACGGATTTCCATGTTTGGAAATCATCATACTCGAGGCGTTCGCCCTGTCCTACAGGATCAAATCCAAATACAACAAATCCTTTTTTGACAAGGTTTAGAATGACATGCTGGTAAACGGGATTGCGGTATCCATCCAGCGAATGCCCACTGCAATAAATGATTGCAGGAGCTTTGCTTCCTTCCTTAATTCCATCGGGAATAAATAATGCAGACGTAACAAAAAAGCCTGGCTGGGATTCGTAAATGATGTTCTGCACTTTATATCCATCCTTTACGACTTCATTTACAACCCTTGCATTCAAAGGCGTCCTTGCAGGAAACGGGCCTACAATATCCAGTAAAGTCGTACGTATTTGTTGCTGTCTTTTTTGCCACTCGGGCAATGAATTCAATCGTGCTATTGATGCGGTTCTTTTATCAAGCATACCAAAGGCCTGCCCTGCAAGATGATGATATAATGAATTGGAGGCATCACTGAAATGAATCCACTTTTGAATAACGGTAAGGTCGTCCTGGGCTTTTAGCGAAGTAGTTTGTACTGCGCAGAGCAATAAAAAAAAGAGCGATCTAAATAAACTTGATTTGCTTTTTATGGCGAAGAGCTGATGTCTCATAATTATATTTATTTGAGCTGAATGATTGCAGTAATCATGATATCCGGCGTAGTCATTCGGTCAGCGGGAATGCTATTTTTCCAGGCTGCAAGCTTCAAACTATTGCTTGCATCTTCAATTTTCATCTTCCGGTTTCTCGTCACAAATCTTCCTCTCTCTCTAGCATCAAGATAGCACCTTGCGGAACGATAAAATATTTTTCACCCTCGTACATGACTTCGGTACCGGCACTCACCAGGAAAATAGCAAGGTCACCCTCTTTCGCCTGCAAGGGTACATATTTTATTTTTTCTTCTTCTCCTCTCCAGGATTCATCCTCAAAAGGAACAGGAATTGCATAGCCGGGCCCAGCTTTGATCACATAGCCCTGCTGTACTTTTTCCTTTTCCTGCACACCGGGCGGCAGGTAAAGTCCACTGACTGTTCGTTCATCGGGTTTTGTTGGTTTTATCAGCAATCTGTCTCCGATCACTATCAACTTTTTCAACCTTTTATCTTGTGTTAATTGCATAGCAAAATCTTAAGCTGCAAAAATAGGTCATCACAAAATGATCATGCTTCACTTAGGCCTCCATTGCTTTTGAAGTGATTTCAAATTTTACTTTTTATTAGCTGCGATTAGTATTGATCTTCCTGCGTTCTGAAAAATATCAATGCAAAACTTCTGATTGAACTTCCTTTGTAAAGACTATTGTTTTACATAATCAATCGTTGCTTCTTTAAATCCAATGCGCAAAGCATTTATCTTCAGCGTATCGCCACAAGCATTACCAGCCAGCATACAGGCAGCATTATCTTAAATCTTGTTTTCATGAAAAATATTTTATCACCAAATTACAAGGAGCCAAAAAAACGACTGGAGAAAATTGATATATTCGAAAGAATCATTCAATGCAAAAAGACAATTACATGAACCGAACGAAGACTCGGTAAACTTTTTTGTAAATGCTAAAGTAAGGAACTTAAATTTACCCAAATTGTTTACGTAATTTTTAAAAAATATTTTGTTTCTTTTAAAAAAATTTTAATGAAAAGATGTATTGTATTTCTGTTGGTTTCTGTTTTGTTTTCCCTGGCATCTTCGCATGCGATCTCCCAGTTGAAATTTAAAAAGCAGATGGTCGCTGCTGAAAGTGCTGAATCCGTTGGAGTGTTCGATGTAAACGGCGATCATGTTTTAGACATTGTCTCGGGTGGTTTTTGGTATGAAGGGCCGAACTTTTTAGTTCGCCATATGATAGGCCAGATAAAAAGAGAAGGCGAGTATTTCGACGATTTTTCCACAATACCCATAGATGTAAATGGTGACGGAAAAATAGATTTTGTTACAGGTGGTTGGTTTGGTAAAACCTTGCACTGGCGTGAAAACCCCGGCAACGACAAGGAATGGCCGCTGCATGACATTGCAGTTACCGGTAACATAGAATGTAGCCAGGCATGGGATGTTGATGGCGATGGGTTTGAAGAAATTGTGCCCAACACACCCGGCCAACCTTTGGCCTATTATACCTTGATACGTGATAAAGATAAAAAACCAACGGGGCAGTTTAAGAAGACTCAGATCGCAGACAAACATGGACATGGTCTGGGTTTCGGTGATCTTAATGGCGATGGACGTGGAGATTTTATCGTCACCGGTGGATGGTATGAGGCACCACTAAATCGCGAACGTGATCCATGGAAGTTTCATACAGATTTCGATATTGGCGATGATGCAAGCGTTCCTGTGATTGTTGCGGATGTAAATAAAGATGGTCTAAACGATGTGATTGCAGGCCATGGACATTCCTACGGCTTAAACTGGTTTGAGCAAAAGAAGAATGGCAACAAAATAGAATTTATCAAACATACGATTGATCCTTTTCATTCACAATACCACGCGATGGCATGGGCGGATATTGACAATGATGGTGAGATGGAATTAATTACCGGTAAACGTTATCGGGCTCACAACGGTAATGATCCGGGAAGCAATGATCCAATTCAACTCTGCTACTTTAAATGGAATGGTGAATCGTTTACCAAGAATTTCATCAGTTATGGCCCTTTCGGAGTTGGCAAAGGCACAGGACTTTACTTTGCTGTTACCGACCTAAACAACAATGGATTGAAAGATATTGTCGTTGCGGGGAAGGATGGATTATTTATTTTTTATAATGAGGGTAAATAATTTACTTTGATAGTCTGCAAAGCTTGTATGTGAAGACTAATTTCTGCGGCGCATGCCAGTTGAAAAGTTTGTTGCCCATCGTAGTACAATGCAGGAAAATTAGCCGGAGCATCTTCTTAACCTTTAATCTAATATTTGTTACATGCATCTTAGAAAGAATCAATTTGTACAATCGCTTCTGTTAGTCATGATTTCCGTAACGCTGGGAATCTCGTGCAAACAGGCGTCCAAAGAAAAAAATGATGCGACTGATCCCAAGCTTGCACGCCTGGTGCTGCCTCCGGGTTTTCATGCCGAGCACCTGTATAGCCCCGGCGACAATGACCAGGGTTCATGGGTTGCCATGACTTTTGATAACAAAGGACGAATGATCGCCTGCGACCAGTTCGGCCACTTGTATCGCCTAACAATTCCAGCCGTTGGCGCAGACACGGCTAAAGAAAAAATAAACGTTGAGAAAATCGAGATTAAAATTCCGGGAGATACTGCTCAATTAAAAATAGGATATGCACATGGTTTGCTGTATGCTTTCAATAGTCTTTATGTAGTTGTAAATGATGAGGGAGATACGTCGCTGGAGAGAAGAAGTGGACTTTACCGCGTTGAGGATACGGACAATGATGATCAATATGATAAGATCACGCTACTTAAAAGAATGACGGGGGCGGGAGAACATGGACCGCACAATGTGGTCTTATCACCCGATAAAAAATCGCTGTATGTAATCGCGGGAAATTTTACAGCCTTGCCTCAAATGGACAACTATCTTTTGCCACAAACCTGGAAACTAGATAATTTACTTCCACTTTTATTAGACCCCAACGGCTTTGGAAACACGACTCCAATGCCGGGTGGATGGATTGCCCGAACTGATTCCGTAGGATCAAACTGGGAACTCGTGAGTGCCGGTTATCGGAACCCGTTTGATATGGCTTTTAATGAAGATGGAGAATTATTTACCTATGATTCCGACATGGAATGGGATATGGGACTTCCGTGGTACAGGCCAACACGTATCAATCATGTAACGAGTGGCAGCGAATATGGCTACCGTGAAAACAATGGCAAGCTATCTCCTTCGTATCCCGATAATTTACCTCCCGTGTTGAATGTGGGTCCTGGTTCTCCGACTAATGTTGTAAGTGGTATGAACGCCCGTTTTCCTGAAGAATACAGGAGAGGAATTTTCACATTTGACTGGAGCTATGGTATTATTTATCATTTTGATTTAATAGCTGAAGGTTCTTCTTACAAAGCCAAAGCGAAGGAATTTATTTCAGGCTCTCCCTTGCCCTTAACTGATGGAGGAATTGGCCCTGACGGCGCGTTTTATTTTCTTACAGGTGGCCGTAGAATTGAATCAGATCTTTATCGCGTTTACTATGAAGACAATAAATTAAGCAACGATCCATTGCCATCTTCAAATGAACCTGCGCAGGCAACTGAGGCTCGTAAGATCAGGCAGCAACTGGAAGGGTTCCAGGAAAAGCCCGATCCGGCAGCCATCGGTATTGCATGGCCTTATTTAAAACATGATGACCGTTTCATAAGATATGCAGCCCGCATTGCAGTGGAGCACCAGCCTGTGAGCGAATGGCAGGAAAAAGCGTTGTCAGAAAAAGATCCGATCACTTTGATTCATGCTACTATTGCCTTAGCACGAGATGGCAATGCCGGTCTCAAAGGAAGGATGATTGAAAACTTGATGACCATCAATTTTGACAGCCTCTCTGCCTCGCAGCAAATTGATTTGTTGAGAGCTTATGAGTTAACGTTATCGCGGATGGGTGTGCTAAATCCTGAGCAGAATGCGAAGCTCGCTTCTTACCTGGGTGCCAAATATCCTGCTTCGACGAACCGGCTAAACCAGGAACTTTGCAAGATACTCATCTTCATTGGCGATCCTGCAGCAGTTGGAAAAACAGTTGACCTGATGGCAGTTTCAAAAGATGATGATTCACAGCAAAAAGCAGCGACGCAATCTTCGGATGTCATTCTGCGAAATCCTCAATATGGGATGGATATTGCAAACATGCTGGCCAATGCCCCTCCAGCCCAGCAGGTCTATCTCGCAACCGTGCTGTCCACCGCTAAAAATGGCTGGACTCCGGAAATGAGAGAAAAGTATTTTAAATTTTTCCCCGGGTTCTTTTCCCGCAAAGGCGGTAATAGTTATACAGGATATGTAAACGAAGCAAGGAAAATGGCACTCGAAAATGTGCCTGCGCAGCAAAGAGCTTATTATGATAGTATTTCAGGAAGCGCGCTGCTCAATCAAAGTGGAGTTCATCTTGCGGAGAATGAGGTAGGACCTAAAGGCCCCGGAAGAAAATGGACAATGGCTGAGGCGTTGCCTGTCGTGCAGGATAGTTTATTCGACAGAAATTTGGAACAGGGACACATCATGTTTAAGGCTACACTTTGCGCATCATGTCACAGCATGAAAGGTGAAGGAGGATCTATCGGACCGGACTTATCCCAATTGGGTACGCGTTTCTCTACAAAAGATATTTTGGAATCGATTATCGAACCGAGCAACAACATATCTGATTTGTATGCGGCTAGTATTTTCCAATTGAAAGACGGAACTTCTGTAATGGGAAGATTGATGCGGGAAGATGGTGATAAATATTATGTTTCACAAAATCCTTTTTCGCCGCAGACCCTTAGAGAAATTGCGAAGAATCAGGTGAGTTCAAAAAAACTTTCAAATGTCTCTATCATGCTTCCGGGTTTGATTAACAGGTTAAATCCTGAAGAATTAAAAGACCTGATGGCATACCTCGTTTCGGGTGGCGACAAAGACAACAAAGTTTATAAAGCGAAATCAAAATAGATTTATCGCTCAAAACAGCAGTTACATTTATAAAAGCAAACTGGTTTGAACAATCAAAGTTGGTCAGGCAAAATATCCAATCATGTGCAATTGGGAGGCATTGAAACTTCCATAATTGACAATGGCCCGGGGCGCGGAAACCGGATAGCCTGGGTGAATACAGGAACCGGCTTGCGTTACAAAATAATTATTGACCGGTCGATGGATATTGCAGATGCATTTTACAATAGCCATAGCCTTACATGGCTGAGTCATACCGGGATCACGCAGCCACAGCCATTTTCAGATCGTGGTTTAGATTGGCTGAGGACTTTCGGTGGCGGTCTGTTAACCACTTGCGGCCTTAGTCATGTGGGTGGTCCTGAAAACGATGAGTATGGAGAAAGAGGAATTCATGGAATGATTAGCAATATTCCTGCAGAAATCGAATCAATTATTCAACCCGATCCTGTGGCGGGAAAGATGGACATGAGTATTACAGGAATAATTAGAGAAACAAAAATCTTTGGCCCAAGTCTTGAATTGAGAAGAACGATTTCAGGCACACTGGGACAAGCATCGATAGGCATTCATGATGAAGTGATCAACAAGGGAAATACACCGGCTCCTCACATGATATTATATCATTGCAATTTTGGATGGCCACTTGTTGATGAAGGCACAGATATTCTTTGGAAGGGCGAATGGCAATCCAGAGCCGGTGGCATAAATAATAAAATTTTTAATGAAGAATATAATTTCCGCAAATGTTCTCAGCCGCTCACAGAGCATCAAGGAACTGGTGAAGCAGTTGCATTTATTGATGTGACGGCCAACAGTTCGGGTGAATGTACGTGCGGATTCCATAATTCTAAAATTGGTATTGCATTGGCATTACGTTTTGATAAAAAACAGCTACCGTGGTTAACGAATTGGCAACATTGGGGCAAAAGTGAATATGTTACTGGCCTTGAACCTGGAACGAATCGTCCGATCGGGCAAGCCCAGGCAAGAAAAGAAGAGCAATTAATTTTCCTTCAACCTTCGGAGAGCAGGTCTTATGATCTTGAAATTGAAGTGTTGAATGATGAAGCAAAGATTGAAGAATTTGTAAAAAGTGCAGTTTAGTTTAATTATAAAATTGTTTAAATGGAAGCAGCAGTAAAAATGAGTTTAGCTCAGAAAGCAATGGAACAGGGAAAAGGAATCTTACGATTGGCGCCCAACTGGGTTCCGCGTTCGTTTTGTGTTCCAGGACGGAGGATTAAATTACATCCGGATGATTATTATGTTTTAGGTGGAGAACGCGGCGGCATCGATGAACGCTGGTTTTCTTCTACGACTCCTGCGAAAAATGGCCCGTTAACAGGTGAGCAT
>JBDSGZ010000091.1:0-2541 GCA_039918735.1 Ginsengibacter sp. | reverse complement strand
GAAACAATCAAGGCATTTTTATGGGAAAACGTCAGCGTTTCAATAATGAAGGAGCTGAGTCGCAATCTTTTTTACGATTTCCTAAATATACGCTTCCTGTGTTTTTTGCCCCAGTTCACTAATTGTTGAATGACCTCTTCTAGTGTTTCGCCATAAGAAGTTAAAGAATACTCCACGCTTACAGGTTTGGTATCATACACCTGGCGTTTTACAAGATCATTCATCTCAAGCTCCTTCAATTCTTTTGAAAGCATTTTAGCCGTAATATCGCCGATGTCGCGTTGAAGCTCTTTGAATCTTTTTTTATCCTGGTTGAGTGAGCACAGAATGGCAATCTTCCATTTGCCATTAAGCAGATCCATTGAGTCCCTTAAGGCAAGCATATCATCAGGCTGAAATATTTTTTTTATTGCCATTTAGTTTAGAATGAGATGGTTTCTAAAAGGAAACCACTTTAGTAAAGTAATTTGGTTACAAATGTATACCATAATTCGTAACTTTGCTTTTGAAAAAGATTAATAAAATAAAAAATGATTTATGAATGAAATAAAAAAAATCGAAAAAGTATTTAGCAGGCCTGAATATCCGGGTATGGTCGGTGATGGCTTCAGGGTTTTCAATTATTTTCCAAGTGGATATCCCATCCGCGAAAAATTGAGCCCCTTCCTGATGCTCGATTTTAATCCGGCTTATAATTTTGGTGCCTCCTCCAAACCACTCGGTGTAGATGTTCATCCCCACAAGGGTTTTGAAACAGTCACCATTGCTTACAAGGGAAGTGTTGAACATTACGACAGCAGCGGAAATAGCGGAGTGATTTATCCTGGCGATGTTCAGTGGATGACAGCAGGATCAGGTCTTTTGCACAAAGAATTTCATGAAAGAGAATTTTCAAAAAAAGGTGGTCTCTTTGAAATGATACAACTTTGGGTCAATCTTCCGAAAAAGCACAAATTGACTGCTCCGAAATACCAGGCTCTCAGTTCAGCCAACATGAACAAAGCCTTGCTATCTGATGATGCCGGTGTGGTGAATGTAATTGCAGGAAAGTTCAATGGTGTAGCGGGTTCGGCTTCTGCCTTCACTGAAATAAACATGTTTGATATCCATTTAAATAAAAATGGAATCCTGGAAACAAATATTCCTTCCAATCATAATACAGCGATTTTGGTGGTTGAAGGAAGCGCGACTGTCAATGGAAAGTCTGTCGGAACACATGACTTTATTTTGTTTAAAAATGAAGGAGAAGAGATAAAGATAGAAGCTGGAGAAGAGAGTGTCTTGTTATTACTCAGCGGTGAACCGATTGATGAGCCGATTGTGCAATACGGACCATTTGTGATGAATACCGAGGAAGAAATTCAAGAGACTTTTAAAGAGTACCAGGCAGGAAAGTTTGGGGTTTTAAATTAAGTACGGTTTAAAAAAAATAATCACCCGCGTTTCATTTGATAAACGCGGGTGTTTCTTTGTATAGCGGGAAACTATTCAGTAGCTTTTTAAAAATTGAGAGTGAATAGAGTAACTAATATTTTGGAGCACCTTCCAGGATTTCATCATTTGCCGCAGCTTTGTATTTTTCAAAGTTTCCAATGAAATAGTCTGCCAATTTTCGCGCTGTTTGAACGTAAGCTTCTTTATCCTTCCATGTGAATTTTGCACTCAGCATTTCAGAAGGAACTCCGGGACACTCTTCAGGCATCAGCATACCAAAGATGGAGTGAGGATGATATTTTACATTATCAAGTTTTCCCTCAAGTGCCGCGGTGATCATCGCACGGGTATATTCTAATTTCATTCTTTTTCCAACGCCATATCCGCCACCATTCCAGCCGGTATTCACCATCCACATGGTCACTTTATTTTCTTTTATTTTTTCACCTAACATTTCTGCATATCTTGTTGGATGCAGTGGCATAAAAGGTGCTCCAAAGCAAGCGCTGAAAGTTGGCCTCGGTTCCTGCACTCCTTCTTCCGTCCCAGCTACTTTAGCTGTGTAGCCACTTATAAAATGATACATCGCTTGTCCGGGGCTAAGTTTTCCAATAGGAGGCAAAATGCCATAAGCATCAGCCGTCAGAAAGAAGATATTTTTGGGAGTGGCACCCATCGATGGTTCAAGAGAATTGTGCATGAAGTGAATGGGATAACTTACTCTCGTATTTTCAGTAATCTTCTTACTATTAAAATCGATTATGTTACTGTTACCGATGAAGGTGACGTTCTCCACGATCGCGCCATGCCTGATTGCATCATAAATATCCGGCTCTTCTTCTCTTGTAAGACCAATAGTTTTTGCATAACAACCGCCTTCGAAGTTGAAAACAGAATTGTGATCCCATCCGTGTTCATCATCTCCAATTAACATTCGATCCGGATCTGCACTCAGGGTCGTTTTGCCCGTTCCACTCAATCCGAAAAAGATAGCGGTATCACCTGCTTTTCCAACATTTGCAGAACAATGCATACTCAGTACATTTCTGTCATGCGGCAATAGAAAGTTTAGAATCGTAAATATGCCCTTCTTCATTTCACCGGTGT
>JBDSGZ010000090.1:0-5913 GCA_039918735.1 Ginsengibacter sp. | reverse complement strand
TCCAAAGTTTCCTTGCTTTGACTTAGCTGGCTCTGCTGCGATACAGTTTGCTGGCCAAGCTGCGAATTCTGGTTGGAAAGTTTCGAGTTTTGATTTGTGAGATCCGCAACCTTATTAGTCAACGTTGCTATTTCATTTTTGAGACTGGCGATATTCGATTCCAATGATGATATTTTATTTGCCATTTGAGTGCTATCCTCACGGAGCGACGCAGTCTGCATTTGCGATTGAGTAAGATATCTTTTGGCAACACAGCTGCTCATTAATAGCATCGCAGCAACTACAGGGAGCAACAACTTTATCCTAAATAAATTTTTGAATTTCATAAACTATAAATTTTTTTGAAATTAATATTACGAAGATAGGGTCAAAAGTTTCGTGAGTTAAAAAAAAGGTGGGTCACAACATTTTCCCATTTTTCATTGTGGTGTGAAATCAAATCAAATGATCAGGATGATTTTGGTTAACATTTTATACAATATTGTAGAATTTTATTAGTTTTGGTCTGTGCAAAAATTAAAAACGTCATGTATAAATTAAAGCACTTTATTGAATGGCAGGTTTTCGGTGTATGTTCTGCAATTGGTGAAAAAATGGGAATTGCTACTTCAGTTATAAGAAGATATTTTATTTACATGTCATTCATGACATTTGGCTCTCCTGTAATTATCTATTTATTTTTTGCCTTTTGGATGAATGTAAAAAACTACATCGCAAATTCAAGACGAAACCCTGTAAGATATCTCTAAGGCCTCAGGCGTTCGAGGGGTTTTATCAAACACCAGGACAAGTCGAAGCCTATTTGACATTCTCCTTTTCTTTTTCTTTTTCTACTTGTTGTATACTTTTATTTTCTTCATTCACTTCTATTTTTTTGGCAAATACGGTGTATTCATCAGGATCGATCTCATGCCCGTATTTAACCGCCCACGATTTGGTGAACTCGGCACCGAAGTATAAAATAAAGGACGAATAGTAGATCCAGACTAATAGCACCACCAAAGAACCAGCCGAACCATAGGTGCTTCCAATATTCGCTTTGCTTATATAAAATGTAATTGCAAATTTTCCCAATAAAAAAAGAATCGCAGTAGTAATGGAACCAGCAAGTACATCGTTCCATTTTATTTTAGCATCGGGAAGCATCTTGAAAATAACTCCAAAAAGCGTAGTAACTACTGCAAGAGAAATAATGATGTTGATAATATAAAACAGGGTAATAGTTACATGAGGGAAATAGGATGAGAGTCTGTCGCTCAGCGTCTCGAGTAGTGCGCTAACAGAAAGCGACACCAGCAAAAGAAATCCTAAACTACCGATCACTCCAAAAGACAGCAGTCTCGTTTTTATCAATACCCACCATCCGGCAGTTGGCTTTCTTTTCAGTCCCCAAATCATATTAATTGAATCCTGGATTTCCGCGAACATGGTAGTAGCGCCTATCACGAGGGTGATAATACCAATGGTTGCTGCAACGGTACTTTGCCCGCTTATGCTGGCGCTCTTGATGATCTGTTGTATTTGCATAGCTGCATCCTGTCCGACAAAGTTCTTGGTCTGACCATAAATCGTCCCTTCTAGTGCTTCTCTTCCAAAGAAGAAGCTACTCAGGAATATAACTACCATCAGAAGCGGACCAATAGAAAAAACCGTATAGTACGCAAGGGATGCGCTGAGTTTTGGAATCTTATTTTCAGAAAATCCTTTGAAACAGTTTTTCAGAACTTCCCAAATTCCTTTGATTGTTATTTTCTTTTTCAACTTGTAAATCTTTTTCTTTTAATTACGGAATAGTATTATCAATAATTATACAAACTTTTTCAGAAGATGACTGCGGAAGACTTTCTACGTTTTACATGGAGATGAATTACCCACATTGCTACAGACAAATAATTATATAGTTTCTTTTTCTATCTTTTGCCGATTTCGATTTTTTTTCAAATGCCTAGATGAGGAAAAGAGTATATGAAGATCCGATTCAAACGATCTTATAAAATGAGAAAGTTAAAGTGGACATCACTACAGATGATCACAAAACATTCCCCAATCATTGCTCTCAAAAGCAGATCATTTCTAAACTTGCAAACAGGCAGACTAGCAAAGTAACGCCACCGGTGTCGTGGTAAATTTTTCCTGAAATGATTTTCATTAATTTTGCGAAAATATAACTGGTTTGAATTGATGCATTTATTTCGCTCACTTCTTCTCACGTAACTCAAAAAAATATAGCTATATGGTATTTGACCTGGAAATGATTGACAAATTTTACAATGAATATGCCGAAAAAATCGAGGCTGCTCGTAACATCGTGAATCGCCCCCTTACGTTAATCGAAAAGATTCTATATGCCCACCTTTGGCATAAAAAAGCAGATGTGGCTTATGAAAGAGGAAAGAGTTACGTTGACTTTGCGCCCGATCGTGTTGCCATGCAGGATGCCACCGCGCAGATGGCTTTGTTGCAATTCATGCAGTCCGGGAGAACGAAAGTAGCAGTTCCTTCAACCGTTCACTGTGATCACCTGATACAGGCGGAAGTAGGTGCAGTACCCGATCTCACAAGAGCGAAATCAGAGAATCGGGAAGTGTATGACTTTCTCTCATCTGTTTCAAATAAATATGGCATAGGCTTTTGGAAGCCTGGCGCAGGCATTATTCACCAGGTAGTTTTGGAAAATTATGCGTTCCCGGGCGGGATGATGATCGGTACAGATTCGCATACCGTAAACGCAGGTGGATTGGGTATGATTGCCATTGGAGTAGGTGGTGCAGATGCTTGTGATGTAATTGCCGGATTGCCATGGGAACTTAAATTTCCCAAACTTATCGGCGTCAAGCTCACAGGCAAATTAAGCGGATGGACAGCTTCAAAAGATATCATTCTAAAAGTGGCTGGTATCCTTACTGTAAAAGGCGGAACCGGAGCCATCCTCGAATATTTCGGAGAGGGAGCCAGATCACTCTCATGTACTGGCAAAGGCACTATTTGTAATATGGGCGCTGAGATCGGTGCTACCACTTCGATATTTGGATACGATGATAAAATGGCGGACTACCTGCGTGGAACGGGCCGCGAAGAAGTTGCCAAAAAAGCAGATTCTCTTTCTAAACATTTAACAGGCGACAAGGAAGTGTACCAGGATCCTGAAAAATATTTTGATGAAGTAATCGAAATAAATTTGTCTGAGTTGGAGCCACATATCAATGGACCGTTTACACCTGACCTCGCCTGGCCTATTTCTAAATTTGCAGAGGCAGTAAAAGCAAATGGTTGGCCGGAAGAACTTGAGGTTGGTCTCATTGGATCATGCACGAATTCGTCTTATGAAGATATCACCAGGGCATCTTCAATTGCAGAGCAGGCAACAAATCACGGATTAAAAGCCAAGTCAGAATTTACCATCACTCCCGGATCAGAACAAGTAAGATTTACCGTAGAGCGGGACGGATACCTTGGGATATTTGAAAAAATGGGTGGACTTGTGCTGGCAAATGCTTGCGGGCCTTGCATTGGTCAATGGGCCCGTCACTCCAACGATCCAAACCGGAAAAATTCCATCGTGACTTCCTATAACAGGAACTTTGCAAAGAGAAATGACGGAAATCCAAACACCCATGCATTCGTTGCTTCACCCGAGCTTACTACCGCTCTTGCAATTGCTGGCTCCCTCACGTTTAATCCATTAACGGATTATCTAACCAATGATAAAGGCGAAAAAATAAAACTCGAGGAACCTAAGGGAATCGAGATGCCGATCAAGGGATTTGCAGTGGGAGACGCAGGCTACCAGGCACCTGCAGAAGATGGCATTGGCATAGATGTAATTGTTTCGCCCGAATCGAACAGGCTGCAAATACTTGAGCCATTTCCTGCGTGGGAAGGCACCGATCTTTGCCGACTGAAATTGCTAATCAAAGCTAAAGGAAAATGCACCACTGATCACATCTCAATGGCTGGGCCATGGCTGAAATTCAGGGGACACCTCGATAACATCAGCAATAATCTACTAATAGGCGCAATAAACTTCTTCAACGAAAAATCGAACCTGGTCAAGAACCAGCTCACCGGGGAATATGGTCCTTTGCCAGATACCCAACGGGCCTACAAGGCTGCAGGTGTAGGATCCATCATTGTTGGGGACGAAAACTATGGGGAGGGTTCATCACGTGAGCATGCCGCTATGGAGCCACGCCATCTTGGTGTTCGCGCTGTACTCGTAAAATCGTTCGCCCGCATTCATGAAACGAATTTGAAAAAACAAGGAATGCTCGGACTTACGTTTGATAATAAAGATGACTACGATAAGATACTTGAGGACGATGAAATTGATATAACCGGTTTGACGTCTTTTGCGGAGAATAAGCCACTCATAATTATTTTGAATCACGAAGATGGCACTTCCGATAAATTCCTGGTAAATCATACCTACAACGAGCAGCAGATTGAATGGTTTAAAGCCGGAGCAGCCCTAAACATTATTAGAAAAGAATTTGAAAGCCGGTCCTAAGAAGTTAAACAGAACAATCAGGTTCTACTAAAATTTATTGAAGAATCTTTTTTGAAGCGATATTTCGAGGAAAATTAATCCCAGTGACAAGGTTTCATCGCACCGGCAATTAATAAATTTTTTGTTTCAAAGTCATCCGAACAGGGTGACTTTTTTATTGATACTTTTCTTATTGTACAATTTATTTAATTGAATAGTGGCATTTATCTTGTTTAATTTATTATTCTATAAATATTGATTAACACCATCTTATAGAGCTTGAATGGACTTATTGATTAATCTATCATAATCTCCAATCGAAAATTTAGTATATTTTAAGCGATAAAAAACTCAAAAACATTTTATGGAAAATACATCAATAGAGGTAAGGTTACTGTCAATCGACGATTATAAAGAGCTTAAAGAAGCTATGGTGAAAGCCTATGCGAGTATGGGAGGACAATATTGGAAGGAAGAATCTTTGACCAGTCTTATCTCGATGTTTCCTGAAGGACAAATCGCAGTGGTCGTAGATGGAAAAGTTGCAGGATGCGCCTTGTGCTTGAGATTAAATTATGCTGACTTTGGTGATAAGCATTCTTATAAGGAGATTACCGGCAGCTACACTTTTGATACCTACGATGAAGACGGAGATGTTTTGTATGGTATCGAAGTCTTTATTGATCCAAAATATCGGGGTATGCGCCTGGCACGTCGCCTCTACGAAGCCAGAAAAAATCTTTGCAGGCAACTGAATTTGAAAGCGATCATTGCCGGCGGTCGTATTCCATCCTATCACCTGTACTCAGATAAAATGTCGCCCAATGAATTTATTGAAAGCGTGAAGAAGAGAGAGGTTCACGACCCGACGTTGAGTTTTCAGCTTGCAAATGACTTCCAGGTAAAGCTCATAAGCAAAAACTATTTGCCTGAAGACAAGGAATCAATGGGATTCGCGACGCTCTTGGTTTGGCACAACATCTATTACGAGGTTGAACAAAAAATGATGGTCGGCTCCAAACCTACTGTGAGAATTGGTTGTGTACAGTGGCAGGTGCGACCTTATAAGAAGATGGAAGAAATGCTGCAGAGTGTAGAATATTTCGTGGATGCCGTGAGCGATTACGGATCCGATTTTATTTTATTTCCCGAGCTTTTCAACACTCCCCTTCTTGGAGAATTCAACCATCTTCCAACCGTGCAAGCAATAAGAGAACTCGCGAAATTTACCCCGAAACTTGTCGAAGAGTTTTCCAAGCTCGCCATCTCATACAATGTAAACATTGTTGGTGGAAGTATGCCCATGGTAGAAGATGATCTTTTGTATAACACCTCCTATTTTTTTCACCGCAATGGGAAAATTGAATATTCTCATAAGATCCATATCACGCCCGCGGAAGAATACGAGTGGGCAATTTCCGGCGGTG
>JBDSGZ010000089.1:0-7490 GCA_039918735.1 Ginsengibacter sp. | reverse complement strand
AAATACTCCATAACCCTTCTGCCAGCCAAAGTTCCCTCCCACCCAATTCTTATCTTTTATAAATTCATTACTCTCTACTTTAATTTCTTTTACAAAATCAGAAATTTCCATAACAGGTTTGAAGCCCACAAAAATGTGAATATGATCCGGCATGCAATGAATAGTCAGCATCTTAGATCCTCTATGCTGAACCAATCCAGTGATATATTTATGTAACTCTTCTTTGTATTCTTTTTTAATTACCGCCTGGCGACCCCTTACTGCAAATACGAATTGCAAATAGATCTGTGAAAAGGTGTTTGCCATCTCAAATTAATTTAAAATTAACAGGAGGCTCCTACGGAGCCGTCCCATCGGTGTTTATGGTTCTATAATCAGGTCGCTCCCAGGGGAGCATAAACCAGATCCATCTTCCTCAATTTAATTTAAAGCAAAAATTAATTTTGATAATCTTTCGTTCTGCTCCAGACGAACTTCCCATTTATAACATAACAATGATAATTGTTCCCAAGCTCCGTAGAAGCCACCTTCACTCAATTCTATTAATCTTCCCTTCTGTTCCATAGGAGCTTCCCATTTTTAACATGATAATTATAATTGTTCTCAGGCTCCATAGGAGCCAAATTCGCCTTGCTACAATTCGAAAGAAATATAATCTTCCCTTCTGCTCCGTAGGATCCCACCGTTTTTAGATGACAAATTAAAATAGCCTCAGGGTCCATAGGAGCTACCTTCGCCCTGCTACAATTCGAAAAAATATAATCTTCCATTCTGCTCCGTAGGAGCTCACCGTTTTTAGATAACAAATTAAAATAGTCACAGGCTCCATAGGAGCCACCTGCTATTGTCTCCGTGGAAGTCGCCTTCATTTTTCTAATCTCTTAATTCTTCGTTATCAGCTCATCCAAATTTAATATTGCGCTTGCAACCACCACCAGTGCTGCTGTTTCAGGATTATTACGTTGTGGGCTATTGTCGCTCACAATATCATTCATTTTTTCTTTATCATTCTTAAACTGCCGATACGCCTTATCATAAAGTTTTACCAGTGCTTTTAATTTTGATTCACTGATTGGTTTCAGCATCGCAAGTTCATAACCTTTGCTTATCCATACATTCGCCTCATTGCTTTTTGTTTCATCCTTCATGCGATAGGCAAAATGCCGCGACGCATCGAGGTACACGGAATCATTGAGCGTAACCAACGCCTGCAAAGGAGTGTTGGTCCGGATGCGCCGCGCTGTACAAACTTCACGGGAGGCCGCATCGAACGTCATCATAGATGGATAAGGTGCAGTTCGTTTCCAATAAGTATACAGGGACCGCCGGTATTGATCTTCACCTTCACTTTTTGTCCATGCCAAACCATTATAAGGAGACTTCCAAATGCCTTCAGGTTGCCAGGGCATTACACCGGGGCCGTACATTTTTTCACTCAACAGTCCACTGACGGCTAGAGCCTGATCTCTTATTTGCTCAGCAGATAACCGCACCCTCGGCGCACGGGCATACCATTTGTTACTGGGATCTCTTTCTAAATTTTCTTTGGAAACTTTTGCATCCTGCCTGTAGGTAGCGCTCATCACGATTCTCTTCAATAATTTTTTAGTGCTCCAGTTATCGGTATTCATGAAGTTCCATGCAAGATAATCGAGCAATTCCCTGTGTGTAGGAAGTGCTCCCTGTGTGCCCATATCCTCCAAAGTTTCCACGAGACCAGTGCCGAATAACTGTTCCCACAATCTGTTCACCATGGTTCGCGCCGTTAACGGATTCTGTTTGCTTGTAAGCCATTTGGCCAAACCGAGTCGATTTCGTGGAGCATTTTTTGGAAAAGGATTTAATGAGCCGGGAACGTCCGGTGACACTTTCTCTCCTTTCACCAGCCAACTTCCTTTTTCAAATACATAAGTAGTACGATGCATATCCTTCGGGTTATCCATCATCACGGGAGTAGTAGCAACAGGTGCATTAAGCAATTCCCAAAATAATTTATTTATTTCAGCATACCCCTTTTTGTCCTTTTCTTCCAGGGGGTTTGTGAAGTAAAACCAATCGAACAACATTCCATTTTCATCCGGCTTTTTTAAATTAGGATTGCTATAAGTGAAAAAAAGATCGTGAACCCCGCTGGCAACCGGAAAATCGATGCTGGTAATTTTCCATACCTTTGTTTTTTCAACGAATATTTTCTTCAGAACCGGCCCATCGGGTTCATCCAAATGAATCGTCCAGGTTCCACCTTCCACATAACCGGTATAGCGAAAGATTAATTCGCTCTTTTGCTCAAGGCTTACAGATTTCAGACGGGCCAATGCATTGTTGCGCAATACAAGCCACCAGCTACTGCTTATTTCACTGTTTACACACTTATCCGCCAATAAAGAGTTGATGGCAGGCTGCCATGTTTTCAAAAAAATATACACTCTTTTTGCTTCTTCCTCCGAGTTGTTTTCCTTCAACCAGTTAGTCACCTTAAATAATTTCAGACTATCTTCTGTGTTGAATTTGCGCAGCAAAGGATAATCCTCATTGGTGTCTTCATCACGCGTATCATTAAAAAAAGCCATAAACTTATAATAATCTTCATGCCTGAACGGATCATAAGGATGACTGTGGCATTGCACGCAGCTAAAAGTTGTTCCCATCAATGCCTGCCAGGTGGTATTTACCCTGTCTAAAACGGCCGCTGTCCGGAACTCTTCATTATCTGTTCCGCCTTCATCGTTAGTTAAAGTATTTCGGTTAAAAGCTGTAGCAACAAATTGATCGTCTGTGGCATTGGGGAATAAGTCTCCGGCTAACTGTTCTATTAAAAATTGGTCATAAGGCTTATCACTATTAAATGCCTTTATAAGCCAATCACGATATTCCCATATTCGGCGGCCGCGATCGGCTTCGTAACCTTTTGTATCAGCATAACGGGCAAGGTCGAGCCACATGGCTGTAAAATGCTCGCCATAACGGGGCGAAGCCAATAAAGAATCTACCAGTGTTTCATAGGCATTGTCCCTGTTATTCTGCAAAAATTGACCTGCTATTTTTTCTGAAGGCGGAAGGCCGGTCAGGTCTAAACTTACTCTTCTTAAAAGTGTGGCTTTATCAGCTTCTTCTGAGGGCTTCAATTTCTCCTCTTGTAATTTTTCATAAATGAAAAAATCAATATCGTTTTTAACCCAATCAATTTTTTTCGCAGGTATTAATCCAAAAAATGAATTTTTCGG
The DNA here is from genome assembly GCA_039918735.1 of Ginsengibacter sp. Classification (GTDB taxonomy): domain Bacteria; phylum Bacteroidota; class Bacteroidia; order Chitinophagales; family Chitinophagaceae; genus Ginsengibacter. The sequence continues at coordinate 4,266 of JBDSGZ010000089.1, read as the reverse complement.
CTTTGGAACGGGCTCTTGCTTTACCGGGACATAAGCCCAATGGTCGCCCCATTGAGCGCCCTGCTTAATCCATTTGCGTAAAATATTTATTTGATCTTCAGGGAGGGGTTGATGTTTAAAAGGCATTCGTTCTTCAGGGTCTTTAACAGTAAGGCGGCGCATCATTTCACTATGGTCAGGATCGCCGGGAACAATGGCAAACTTGCCAGATTTTGCTTTTGCCAAAGCGTCCGACCTGAACAACAAGCTATAATTCGATTGCCTTCTGACACCCCCGTGACAGGTGATACAATTTTTGTTTAAAATCGGTTTTACCTGCGTGCTGAAATCGATTACCTGCCTGCTGCTGTTAAATGTAAACGCAAGGATTGCAACAATAAGAATGGATACGACTGAAAGAAGCTTTTTATTTTTTTTAAAGGTCATATTAGAACAGGAGTTGAAGACAATAAAGTTATCAATATATTCTTTTGTACACGCAAGGACATTTGCGAAGACAAAATAAGTATTCAAAAAAACACTTTCTAATCACCCTGCCAGGTATGCTATTTATATTTCAATGAAAAAACCAATGACATTCTGACGCTCTCCTTTTAGATTTGCTTAAATTGTAACAAAGTATTGCGAATTTTATATCCCGCTGAAAACATGAACCCATCCTAACCTAAAATTACTAAATGACGAAAAGAGTTGTTGTCTTAATAATCGTTGCCATCTCCGTTTGCGCCGTTTATTTTTTTGTGAAAAAAGAACGAAGTATTTCTTCGAAAAATCAAATTACAATCTCTGAAAAACCTGAAGAGTACGAGCGGGAAGAATTCGTTAAGGACCGGCTGCAGTATGCTTTTGATATTCAAAAGGATCCCGCTACCGGAAAAATACCCCGAAACATTCTGCAAAGAGAAATTGCGTTCGCAAAGACATTGCCTTTGAAGGGATCCCTTAGTTCAGGAATTTTAACTGCTACAAATCTTAATACTTACGTTCCGGCCGGCCCGGAAAATATTGGTGGCCGAACCAGGGCAATGGGTATTGACAAGAGGTTTGGCACCGGGAATAATAAGGTAATACTTTCAGGAAGTGTCAGCGGTGGCATTTACCGGACCGCTGATGGAGGAGTGACATGGGTGAAAGTGACACCGCTTGGTGACATTCACAATGTAACATCAATTGCGCAAGATCCGCGACCAGGCTTCCAGGACACCTGGTATGCGGGAGGCGGCGAAGCCATAGGAAATTCTGCTTCGGACATTGGCGCTTTTTATCTTGGTTTTGGCATTCTAAAATCTACCGACAACGGACTCACCTGGACGAGACTTACGCAAACCGTAACTGATCTGAATGGATCAACCATTCAGCCGGGAACACTCGAAATATTCGATAATGTTTTTGACATCGTTCATAAAATAATAGTCAGTCCTGTAAATGGTGATGTATTCATAGCCGGACACAGGCGGCTCGTAAGATCTTCTGATGGTGGCCAAAGTTTCAAAGTGGTTTTTGGAGGGAATGTGGCTACCACTGCCGACCAGGGGCAAATGGATATAGTGAGCACTGACGCTGGAAGATTATACCTGGCTGTAAATGGCAGTAACCCGGATCAATCAGTACGCGGCGTGTGGACATCCGCAACCGGCGATATAAATAGTTGGACAAGGATTGCAGGCGGGCAAACCCCTGGAGTGGATTCCCTGAACGGTTGGAGAGGTAATTCCTACAATGATGCCGGTTCAAAAAGAATATTGCTTGCACTTGCACCATCACAGCAGCAATCATTGTTCGCCTTTTATCAGAACGGGCTCTCCCAGGAAAAGGACAAAGGCGCTCACCCCGAAGCTGATCTTTTCAGAATGGATTTGAACGCAAACACTTACACAAATCTTTCAGGCAATATGCCGGATTTTCCGGGACAGCAGGATGGAGTGGATCCATTGACCTTGCAGGGAGGTTATAATATGATGGTTGTGGTAAAGCCTGATAATCCAAATGTGGTCTTTGTCGGAGGTACTAATTTATATAGATCCACAGATGGATTTTCCACGAACACAAAGACTGAATGGATTGGTGGTTACCAAAAGCAAAATCCGATAACCGCTTCGACTTATCCGGGAAGCCATGCAGATTTTCACGGGCTATTTTTTGATCCGGTAAATTTGAATCATGCCTTTACAATCAACGATGGCGGTATTCAGCAGACTTCGCAAATTATGGCAAGCGACAGCCCCGACCCGGTTGCATGGAGTATGGTGAACAGGTACCAAACATTGCAATATAATTATGTGGCCATTGATCCTGCTTCTGGACAAAATAATTTCTTTGGCGGAGCTCAGGATAACGGGAGCTATTTCAGAAAAGCGGCCGACCCCATTCCAAATAATCAATTCAAAGTTGGCGGTGGTGACGGAGCATCAGCGTCTATTGCTTCCGTCAGTAATAATGAATTCACTCTTTATTTTTCGTCGCAGTTTGGTTCACTCACCAGGGATATCACCAACAGTTTCACAAGTATTCAACCTGCAGGGGCCACGCCAAATCCAAGCGGTGGCTTCGGCGATTTTGTCACTTATTTTAAAAGCGATTTTGACAACCCGGAAAATCTTTATTTCGCGAATTACAATCGCATCTATCGAACAACAAATGCCTCCACTGTCACCTCGGGCGGATGGACTGAATTAACAGGAGTGGCGACTGCATTAAATCCGTCAGATCCTGGCGGAACAGGCGTTTCAATAAGAGCAATGGAAGTTAGCCGCGGCCCATACAACTCCGATCATGTATTATTTATTGGTACTTCTAACGGAGAAGTCTACCGGCTGGGTAATCCCCGTGATACAGCAGCAAGTGCACAGCCTGTAAAAATTACACCTCCTGGTCTGCAGGGAAATGTCGCGGACATTGCTGCGAATCCTAACAATGACGATGAATTATTGGTGGTAGTTTCAAACTATGGTGTTATAAACATCTTCTATACTAATAATGCCAAAAGTAGCATACCAAACTGGAAAAATGCAGAAGGAAACCTGACCCTTCCTTCCATTAGAAGTTGTATAATCGTTGTAAAGAAAGATGCTTCGGGAAACCCTGCCACTGAGTATTATGTAGGAACTTCCGTGGGACTTTATAGTACCACTAACATCAATGCTTCCACTGTCAACTGGGAACGGGAAGGAAATGATGTGCTGGGATTGGCATCTACTGTTTCCCTGGCCTACCGTCCCCAAGACAATACATTACTGGTAGGAACTCATGGAAATGGAATGTTTTATACAAGTACAGGAACACCTGATTTTCATCCTAACTCGCCGGGCGGGCCCATTACAGGCGATAGTGTTTTCATTCAAAAAATATATCCAACAATCACCAAAGACAACTTGTTTTTCTCGGTAGGAAATCTTTCAGGAGTCAATGAAATTTCAGTAAGGATCTATGCTATGAATGGACAATTGGTTTATTCAAACTCTTTTGGATATCAGTCTTCACTTATTGACGTAAGACGTTTTGCTTCCGGCGAATACATCTTCACCATCTCAAGTAAGGATAATAAACATAGATTTACCGGTCGCTTTTTTAAGTTTTAAACCGTTCAATTTTCAGTCTATTGCAACTTCCAATAAAAGCCTCTTCCTGTTTTTACATCTGCTGTTTTGTTCTTTCGGGGATGGCTTGCTCAAAAAGTTTCAAAATAGAAAAAGGATATGCTTACGGGAGGAATATTTTAAGCGGAGTAAAACCGGCTGTAACCTTGTCCGAAGATGGATCTGTTACCGAAAAACAAAACAGTCTCCGAATGCAATACTTCATCTACATCCGGACGAACAGCACGAGAATTCCCGGGGTCACAGAAATTTGGATCGACGGCAAGTCCTACGCAGCATCTGCAGAGAAAGTTTCCAAGTTCCCGGTGACGGTAAACAAAGGCCACACACAGGAAGACACGTTGTTTGCGGCACCTGAGGAGCATCTTTGGAAAATAAATGTTGGCGATGTTCATCCTATGCCCGAGGCAACTCTTAATAACTCCACAAAATTCCCAGTTGGCGAAGTTCGCATTGGTTTCATGCGCAAAGGCAAACTTCACTACTATCCGATCGCGGATTTAAAATTTCTTGAGCCGGTTACACTTGAATGAAAGCGGTGATTTATTGGCACCTCAATTGTTAACGATAAAGTCTGGTCTTCAAAAAAAAAACAATGAAATTATTCGATGTAATCATCATTGGAGGTGGCCCTGCAGGATTAAATGCTGCAGTGGTTTTGGGAAGATGT
>JBDSGZ010000088.1:0-4852 GCA_039918735.1 Ginsengibacter sp. | reverse complement strand
CAGTTCAGGAGTTAAACTTCCTCCTCCCATCGCAGGATTGCCTCCGCCTTCAGCTCCTTCCAGTCCGCCCGGATGGAGAGATTGTACTAATCTAGGAAGTACCATTATCAGTGGAATGTAGATGAAGTAGGCGAAAATATTATATACCGCGCTTACCCTGGCTCTTTTATCGATATCTGTCATAGAACCACGAAGCACGATGTAGGCAACATAGATGAGCACTGCAATGGCAGCCGCAATTTGTTTAGGATCATTGCTCCAAAATTCTCCCCATGTGTAGGCGGCCCAGATTGATCCAGTGATAAGTCCGAGTACACCGAATATAATCCCGGTCTTGGCAAATTCCGCTGCATAAATATCATACCTTAAATTTTGCTTTCGCAGATATGCAAGCGAATAGAATAACGATAGGGATAGAAGAGCAATCTGGCCAAACCACATTGGCACATGAAAGAAAAAATTACGGATGCTTTCATATAAGTTCCCTTCAACATGAGGGATTTTCACAAGGAAGCTCGCTATGAAGGTGAAGAACAATAAAACTATGCATCCAATCTTCCACCAGGTAAATCTCATCTGTTTCTTTAATTGAGCTTGTTTAGGATGCAAATTTATGACAAATCTTTTGTGATAAGTCCACTTTGTTAGCCCCGATTCTCCATTAACTGTTGGCAATAAAAATGTTTTTCAATAAGTTCAAACAAGGTCCTTTGAGCAGGGAAATTTGTAATTCATTAACTTGCGAACATGGAGCAATATCTTGATCTCTTGCAGAAAATTATTCAAGATGGAACGGATAAAAATGATCGTACCGGCACAGGCACCCGAAGCCTTTTTGGATATCAAATGAGATTTGATCTCAGCAAAGGATTCCCATTAGTTACCACTAAAAAACTTCATCTCAAAAGCATCATTTATGAGTTGCTTTGGTTTTTAAATGGAGATACAAATATTGAATACTTAAAAGAGCATGGCGTAAAAATATGGGATGAATGGGCTGACGAAAATGGCGACCTCGGACCGGTATATGGAAAACAGTGGCGGAGTTGGGAAGGTGCCGATGGACAAGTCGTAGATCAGGTATCAGAATTGATCCGTCAATTGAGAACCAACCCCGATAGCAGAAGGCTGATCATCAGTGCGTGGAATGTCACCGACCTGCCAAAAATGAGGCTAATGCCTTGCCATTGCTTATTTCAATTCTACACGACACAAGCTGGAGAAGAACGAAGAAAGCTTTCATGCCAGCTTTATCAAAGGAGTGCTGATGTGTTCCTCGGAGTTCCGTTTAATATCGCATCCTATGCCTTGCTTACCCTAATGATTTCACAAGTGTGCGATATGGATCCGGGAGAGTTTGTTCATTCTTTTGGTGATGTTCATTTGTATAACAATCATTTTGAGCAGGCACAGTTGCAACTTTCAAGGAAGCCATTCCCAATTCCTCAAATGAAAATAAATCCTTTAATAAAAAATATTTTTCATTTTTCTTTTGAAGATTTCGAATTGGTGAATTATCAAAGCCACCCCGCCATAAAGGCTCCCGTGGCAGTTTAGCAATTATTTCTAAGAGTGTAAACGCATCAAAATTTAAAAATGATTTGCCATATTGTAGCAGCCTCGGAAAATAATGTAATTGGCTCAGCCAACGAACTTCCCTGGAAATTGCCAAACGATTTCAGGTATTTTAAAAACAAGACCTGGGGAATGCCGGTAATTATGGGACGGAATACTTATGAGTCACTTAAAAAATCTTTGCCTGGCAGAATCAATATTGTCGTAACGAGGAAGGATGGCTGGAATCCTGAAGGTGTGTTCGTCGCCAACACAATTGACGCTGCTATTGAAAAAGCGAATGAAAGCGATGCAAAAGAAATCTTCATAATCGGTGGCGGAGAAATATTTAAACAAACCATGGATAAGATTTCAAGAATATATCTTACGAGGGTGCATACAGTTGTAGATGGAGACACTTTTTATCCTGAAATAGACCTGCATGAATGGACAAGAATCAGTTCCAATCCTTTCCCTGCTGACGAAAAACACACCTACGCTTATACGTTCGAAATTTGGGAACGAAATCATCCACATTCTTAATACTTAAGAATGTATTCTTCCTTTCAGCTCGCAAGAAAATTTCTCATCTATTATCTTACAGCCAACAATGGCAAAGGCCACGGAATACATTCTCCATTCGTATTCAATTTTGTAACGGATGTTTTGAACGATAAAAACCAGTACGAATGTTTTGACAAAATTGAGCCGCTGCGAAAGGAATTGCAACGCGACCACTCTTTTATTGAAGTAGAAGATTTTGGCGCAGGCTCTGCGGTAATACCTCATAGGCAAAGAAAAGTAAGTGCAATAGCAGCCTCTTCGTTAAAAAACAAAAAATTTGCACGATTGCTTTTCAGGATTGTCAAACATTATCAGCCTGAAACAATCATAGAACTGGGCACTTCTTTTGGTACAACCACCTGCTATCTCGCCTGTGCGAAATCATCTGCAAAAGTTTTCACACTGGAAGGTTCTAAAGCAATCGCACAAATTGCAAAAGGAAATTTTGAAAAATTATCCTTTTCCAACATTCAATTGATTGAAGGGAACTTTGAAGAATCACTCCCTGAACTCATCCAAAAGATTGAAAGGATTGATATCCTTTTTGTTGATGGAAATCATCGCCGGGAAGCTACGCTGAAATATTTCAACCAGTGTTTAGGCAAATCAACTTCGTCTTCAATTTTTATTTTTGATGATATCCATTGGAGCAAAGAGATGGAGGACGCCTGGGAAGAAATAAAAGCACACCCCTCTGTAAAATTAACGATCGACCTTTTTTTTATTGGCCTGGTTTTCTTCAATCCGGATTTCAAAGTAAAACAGCATTTTGTAATAAGATTTTGATTTGATGTAGTTTAAGTCGGGAGACCGATTTGTTCTTAGTGTTGAAGAGAAAATTTAGTAATTTGAACTTGAATAACGAACTATGACGATAGGTGTATTGAAAGAAGTATCCCCCGAAACAAGAGTCTCTATATTGCCGGAACATTTGGAAATGTTGAAGAAGTGGGAAGTGAATGTGATCGTTGAAAATAACGCTGGTGTAAAAGCCTTTGCAGAAAATGAAAAATACGAAGAAGCAGGTGCGACCATCGTGTCAAGAGATGAACTTTTCAAATCTTCCGATATTATTTTGGGGATGGATGCGGAAGGAATAGATCCAAATAATGTTGGATCAAAAATATTGACTGGCAATTTCCATTCGCTATATAATACCCATTTCATTCACGAATGCGCAGAGAGGCAAGCCACAATTTTTAGCCTGGAGATGTTGCCCCGAACTACAAGAGCGCAAAGCATGGATATACTTAGCAGCCAGGCAAATATTGCCGGGTACAAGGCTGTAGTATTGGCGGCGAATTTATTTCCCAGGTATTTTCCCATGTTTATGACAGCGGCAGGGAGTATTGCTCCTGCGAAAGTTCTGATATTGGGGGCTGGTGTTGCGGGATTACAAGCGATTGCAACTGCCCGTAGATTAGGTGGAGTGGTAGAAGTGTTTGATACCAGGCCCGAAGTAAAAGAGGAAGTAATGAGCCTGGGGGCAAAGTTTGTAGAAGTAGAAGGTGCTGCAGATGCAAGTCTTGCTGGGGGCTATGCAGTGGATCAAACCGAAGAATTTCTTGGGAAGCAAAAGGCAAAGATCGCCGAAAGGGTTGCCAGGGCTGATATCATAATAACAACTGCACAGATTCCCGGAAGAAAGGCCCCCATCTTAATTACTGAAGAGATGCTTCAAGGCATGAAAAACGGTTCCGTGATCATTGATCTTGCGGCCGATACCGGGGGCAATACGAGTCGTACAAAAAGTGCAGAAACGATCAAATACAAAGGCATAAGCATCGTTGGTAATTCCCGGCTTGCTGCGACAATGCCGTATGACGCAAGTAAACTGTATGGAAAGAACGTTCTTAATTTTTTACAGTTGATTATCTCTGAAGATGGCAGTTTGAATTTAAATTTCGAAGACGACCTTGTGAAAGGTGCCTGCGTTGTTCATGCAGGCGAAATAACGAACGAGAAGGTGAAGGAAAATGTGTATTATGATCTTCTCAAAAAAAGTGATTTATAAAAACCAATTTATGCAGACGCTTTTAAATTTTATTCAAGGAAATATCGAAATGTTTTATATCGTCATCCTGATGATTTTTTTGGGAATAGAAATTATTGGAAGAGTGCCAAGTGTTTTGCATACGCCATTGATGAGCGGGGCAAATGCGATACATGGAGTGGTGATCATAGGAGCGATCATTGTAATGGGCAAGGCTGACAGCGACAATTACCTTGCATTGGTCCTTGGTTTTATTGCTGTCGTTTTAGGCACGCTGAACGTGGTGGGAGGTTTTGTGGTTACTGACAGGATGCTTGAAATGTTTAAAAAGAAAAAATAATTAATAAGAAAATTCATATTAACGAATCGACCGAATTATCCTTAAATGAGCATTAGTATCCTGTCTCTGTCTTATCTTATTGCGTCAGTAACTTTTATTTTGGGATTAAAAATGTTGTCTACTCCGGTAACTGCCAGGCGTGGCAACCTGATTGCTGCAGCGGGTATGACCATCGCGATCTTTGCAACGATCTTTCTTTACGAGCACGAGGGCAAAAAGCTGGGTAATTTTGGATGGATTTTTTCCGGGCTTGTCATCGGTAGCATTATTGGTGTCATCACCGCGAAGAAAGTGAAGATGACTGCCATGCCGGAGCTCGTGAGCTTTTTCAATGGGATGGGAGGAGCTTGCGCCGCATTGATTTCGATTATCGAATTTCGTCATCATTCATCATCGCTCCT
>JBDSGZ010000087.1:0-3491 GCA_039918735.1 Ginsengibacter sp. | reverse complement strand
TATCCCTTTTGGATTTCATCAACTACCTTCCCTTTTAGTTTTTTATCTTCTACAGGAATCTCCGTGATTGCCTCATGCTTCTCCACATCAAATTCAGTCCCAAGACTTTCCATCGGTTCAAGCCCTCTTGCCTTAAGCGATCTTCTTAATTTTGCAAAGATCAGTTGAACCCCATCGTCAAACTGGTTGATATGTTCAACCTCCTGAAGTTGCTTCTCAGCACGGTCAATATCATCGATTACATCTAACATGGAAGAAATAACGTCTTTTCCTGCAGTCTGAATCAGTTCGATCCGCTCTTTAGCAGTACGTCTCTTAAAATTATCAAACTCGGCAAAAAGTCTGACGTATTTATCCTTATGCTCTTCAAGCTCTGCCTTCAGTTTTGCGTTCTCTGCAGATGAAGGAAAAGAATCAAACTCTTCCGCTCTTTCATCATCGCTGACTGAAGAAAAATCTTCAGCTTGTATTGGATTCCGTTCATCCCCTTCGTACAGATCTTTCTCCTTATTTTCCATATTTGTAAATTAGCTGCAAAGGTAGCAATGTCAAACTTTTTGCCAATCACAAATATTAGACAAAATGACACTTCATATCAATCGTCATTAAAACGTTGATCAAGTGAATTCATCCAGAATCTTACCAGATCAACGGAGGCAACATCGAACTCCTAACGGGTAAATCAAGTAACCCAGGCAGGCTAGATTACCTGGTTCGAAAGCAAATCTTCAAAAGTATGTCGCTTGCGGATAAGGACAGCCCTGTTATCTTTTACAAATACCTCTGCGGGCTTTAGCCTGGAATTAAAGTTAGAAGACATTTCAAATCCATAGGCGCCGGCGTTATGGAACACAAGAAGATCGCCTTCTTTCACTTCATTTATTTTTCTATCCCATGCGAAGGTATCGGTCTCGCAAATATTTCCTACAACGGTATAGATTCTCTCAGGACCCTTCTCATTGCTAACGTTTTCAATATGATGATAGGATTCGTAAAACATGGGTCTGATCAAGTGATTAAAGCCACTGTTCACTCCCACGAAAACGGTGGCAGGAGTTTGCTTCACCACATTTGCTTTTACTACGAAGTATCCGGCTTCACTCACCAGGTATTTCCCAGGTTCAAACCAAACCTGTATTTTCCTGCCCTGCTGTTTTTCAAAATTCTTAAAAGCTACGGACACTTTTTGAGCAAGAAGGTCAACATCCGTTTCAATATCTCCTTCTTTATATGGCACTTTGAAACCACTTCCTAAATCAATGAAATTGATGCCGGGAAAATGAGAGGCCATTTCAAACATAACTTCAAGACCCTGCAAAAAAACGTTGATGTCTTTTATCTCGCTGCCTGTGTGCATGTGAATTCCGGTAACATTAAGACCGGTACTTTTCACCACCCTTTCTATGTGGCGCATCTGGTGAACACTGATTCCAAACTTGCTATCGATATGGCCGGTTGATATTTTGAAGTTTCCACCAGCCATTATATGCGGATTTAATCTTACACATACGGGATAACTTCCGCCGAATTTATGACCAAATTGTTCCAGGAGTGAAATGTTATCGATGTTGATAATTACTCCTAACTCTTTAGCTTCAATTATTTCTGCAAGATCGACCGAGTTCGGTGTAAATAGAATTTCCTCTTTGGCAAATCCAGCCATCAGCCCAAGTCTCACTTCATTGATGCTAACACAATCAAGAGATGAGCCAAGACTTTGAATGTAACGAAGCACATTCACATTGGACAACGCTTTGCAGGCATAGAAAAATTTAGCATTCGTCTTTTTAAAAGCATTCAGTAGCTTGTTGTACTGCTCAGCAATTTTTTCCGCATGGTAGATGTAAACGGGTGTTCCGAATTCTGTAGCGATATCAGCTAATTGACGATGAGTGAGAACCGTAGCCATGCAATGAATAATTTTTATTTTTTTATGGGAGAAGTAACATAACTATTCCGGAGTAATAACTGTTGATTTGCTTTCATCGTTTTGGGCAGAAGATGTTTCCTCATGCTGGAGTCTCTCATCCACATCCTCATCTTTGTTTCGGTCCGCTTCACTTAAAGCATTTTCAATTCTCGTTGCTTCGATAATCTCCTGGTTAAGCACTTCTTTTATTTTTGGCAAATCTTCCGGGCTATTTATTCCGAAATAATCCATAAAAGATTTCGACGTGGTATAAATTAACGGTTTGCCTGGCGCCTCTTCTTTCCTGCCTGCGATGACCACTAAATCCTTTTCCAGTAATTTCTGAACTGCATAATCGCAGTTGACTCCGCGAATGATTTCTATTTCGGATTTGGTCACCGGCTGTTTATAAGCAATTATGGACAAGGTTTCAAGAGACGCAACAGAGAGTTTTTTTAAAAATTTATCACCGTTTAATTGGGCAATCGTTTTGTGAAATTCCTTTTTCGTAAGGAACTGCCAACCACCACCACTCTGAACTACTTCAAAGGAATAAAACTCAGACGTGTATTTCTCAGTGATAGCTTCTATTGCGGAATAAACTTGTTCCTGGGTGGCACGATCTTCGATAAACGCCAGGGCATTGTTAATAAGTTCAAGCAACTCGGTTTCCGCAAGTGGTTTATCACTGGCGAAAATTAATGCTTCTATGTGTGGAATGATTGTGCTTATTTCCATACTCCCGCGGCCCCTAAAGAAGCCGATATTAATTTTAATTTATTCCCGTTTCGTCTTCGGAGTTGGTTTCCTAACCCTGCAATGCAGCCGCTCCACTTACAATTTCAGTAAGTTCCGTGGTAATGGCAGCCTGTCTTGCCCGGTTGTAACTTATTTTCAGCGATTTCAAAAGTTCCTGCGCATTTTCTGTTGCCTTGTCCATCGCGGTCATTCGTGCACCATGCTCACTGGCATTAGCGTCCAATACAGCTTTATAAAGCTGCGTGTTCAGGATCTTGGGCATTAGCTCCCTGATAAGAACATCTTTTCCTGGCTCAAAAATAAAATCGGCTTTTACATTACCTTTTTTACTTTCAGTTTTCTTAATTGGCAGAAATTGTTCCGCGACAAAAGTTTGCGTTGCCGCGTTCTTAAATTCGCTATAAACTAACTCTACGGCATCAACTTCACCTTTTATAAAAGCATCCATTGCAAACCTTGAAGCCGATGCCACATTGTCAAAACTCAGATCAGAGAAAATATTCCAATACTTATCAATGACTTTAAACTTGTTTTTTGAAAAGTGCTCGTAACCTTTTTTGCCGACAGGTAAAATTTCAGTATTTAATTTATCTACGACAGAAGGATATTTGTTCCTGATCACTTCTTTTGCAAGCTTTATCAGGTTGCTGTTATAGCCTCCACATAATCCCCTGTCGCTGGTAATTAAAATGACCATGAGCTTTTGTACGGGACGTTCAGCAGCAAGACGCAAGTCCAAATCTCCGTCCGCATTACTCACGATATTCTGTAGCATCTCCTGGAGTTTCTGGGCATAAGGCCTCATTTGAATAATAGCGTCCTG
>JBDSGZ010000086.1:0-4746 GCA_039918735.1 Ginsengibacter sp. | reverse complement strand
CTAATTCCCGCCTTGATATAATTTGCAATTTCATAAAAGAGAAATATTCGGAAAAGATTACTTTGGCCAACGCTGCTTCTTTGGTGAATATGAGCGAAGGCGCCTTCTCCAAGTTTTTCAGCCAGACTACAAAAAGACCTTTTTTTAGCTTTCTAAACGAATACCGGATAAAAATGGCGCGTAAACTTCTCTCTGAGACAGATATGCGGGCTAATGAAATAGGCTATGCTTGTGGCTATGAATGCCTTCAGTTCTTTTATCGTCAATTTATGAAATACGCTGAATGCTCCCCGCAAACGTATAGGAAGAAATGGCAATTGCTTTGAGGCCTGGCTTTTTCAAATGTAAGCGGTCTTAGAAAATAAAAATGCCCCTAAGGTAAATTGCATAAAGGCAGATCCTTCCCATTGTAGTACTCATTAAGTTTTATTAACGTGAAGATTGTAACTCTCCCTGGCTACGCGTTTTTTTTATTTGTCCTGCTTTATATCCTTTTACTGCAAAGTATAGGATATAGAGATAGCAGGGGATCATCAACAAACAAAACACCAACTGAAAATCATAATGTTCTTTAAGACTGGCAAATGCTTTGGGAATGATTGCTCCTCCGGCGATTCCCATAATTAAGATTGCCGAACCTTTTTCCGTAAATCGACCCAATCCATTAATGGCCATAGGAAAAATAGCAGGCCACATCAGCGCGTTGGCCAATCCTAAAGCAGCCACAAATGCAACTGATGCATACCCGTGTGTGACGTAGGCTCCAAGAGTAAACAGCATCCCAAGCACTGCAGAATACTTTAATGCTACTTGCTGTGTCATGTATTTTGGAATAGTCATTAACCCAATAATATAGCCCAGCAGCATGGCGGCCAATGTATACGAAGTAAAATATTTTGTTTCGTCAGTTGGAATATGGAACCCATTACCATAAGTACCAATAGCATCACCAGCCATTACTTCAGCGCCAACATATACAAAAATACAAATGGCACCCAGCCACAAATGGGGGAAATTAAAGATGCTGCTTTTTTCTTTAGTCCCATCGCCCGTCTCTGTTTGCTTATTTGCTTCGGAAGATTTTATTTCCGGTAGTGAAGATTTCATAATTAAAAAGGCGATAACCAGCAACACAACGGACATAATGATATAGGGCAGGTAAATCTTTTTTGCAAATTCATTTAAGATGGAATCTTTTGCAAGTTGGTTGGGAGCACTGTTTACTTTTTGCTGCAGTTGATTAATTCCTTGCAACACAAATGCACTAATTACGAGTGGGCTTATGATGCCTGCCACTTTGTTACAAAGCCCAACAATACTAATTCGCCTTGCAGCAGTTTCAATAGGGCCAAGAATACTTATGTAGGGATTTGATGCTGTCTGCAGCAACGAAAGTCCTGAGCCGATCACAAATAAACCTAACAATGACATAGGATAATTTCGGTGAGTAGCAAACTGACCAAAAATGAATGTACCAACGGCCATTACCATTAAAGCGAATCCCATTCCCTTTTTCATTCCGGTTTTTTGCAGTATCCACGATGATGGCAGCGCCAGGAAAAAGTAAGCCATGTAGAAAGAAGTGGTAACCATAAATGCCTTCGAATCGGTGTCAAGCCCGAAAGCGAGTTTTACATAAGTTATAAGAGGGCCATTGAGCCAGGTTACGAATCCAAATACAAAAAATAAAGCTCCAATAATAACAAGCGCATTCTTGTTTGTATTTTCATTTTGAGTCATAAAACAGTATTAATGGTTTTAAAAATACATTAACGCATTTGTAAATTCACGTACAATCGTTTGCGCAAATTCAATATTGAGCAATCGTTTGCGAAGTAGATGCCAATGCTATTTTAATAAATTCGCTTTATCCAAAATTTTTATAAGATATAGGAAAAACTTGAATGCTGTTGACAAAGATTGTTGCAAAGTAATAGTTTGTTTCATTGAAAGAATACATTCTACCAGATTTTTGGGGTCCAATGATTTGGCCGATCCATATTGTGAGTTTAAAGTTTAAGTGAGAGCGTCTTCAAAGCTGAAGAAGATAAAACATCAAGAGTTTATGAAGGGTTGCCGGTTGGTTAGAAGATGGTGGCTATGGCGGTGAGGTATAAATTTATCAAAATTGGCAGAACCTATTGACACATCTCAAAGATCAAAAGAATGAAAGAAATAAAAGTAAAAGATATTTCAGATGATGTAGATACAAATTGCTTTGAAAAAGTTTCTGTTTTTCTTGACACGTTGGAAAGAGAAAAGCTTGAATGCATACTCTGGCCAGAATTTGCAGCGAAACCAACCGTATCCTTTACGATTGCCCATGATGTATCGAATATCTTTCTAAAATATTTTGTTGAAGAAAAATTCATAAGGGCTCAAAACAACACTATCAATAGCCCGGTGCATGAAGATAGCTGTGTAGAATTTTTTGTAAGTTTTGATGAAGGTGCCACTTATTACAATATGGAATTTAACTGTATTGGAACAGCAATGGTTGGTTACGGGCCTTCAAAGAATAACCGGAAATTACTTGATTCAAGCCTGGTAAAAAACCTGAAAAGGAAGTCAATTATTACCTCAGAAAATGACAAAGGATCCACCTGGCAACTAACTCTGGCAATATCTTTAAGCACTTTTATTTATACTTCTATTCACAAACTACAGGGCTTGACTTGCCGGGCAAATTTCTTCAAATGTGGAGACTTGCTACCAGAACCCCATTTTATCTCCTGGTCAGATATTAAGTCTGAAAAACCAAATTTTCACTTGTCCGAATTTTTTGGAAGGCTGGTATTTGAATAAATGATTTAATTTATAGCCAATGTAGGTTTACACATTAATCTTAATCGGCATTGGTAAAGTAAACACATCCATTTGCAGAATGCAAAGAGGTATTGGCATCTCAAGCGATCCCGAGTATTTTCGACGAGATCAATATCATAATATCTTAAAAGAAATGAATTAAAATTGTGGCTTTTTTATTGCTGTTTACATTGTTCGAAAATGCTCTGCCCGAAACTATTGTCTGAACTACAATTATGTTTGTTCAAAAAAATTTGTCAATGAAAAAATCTACCCGACCACCGACAAAAAGAATGATTGCCAAGTTGCAGGAATGTTTGGAAAAAGAACAGACTAATGCTGGTAACAACATTCCCTGTCTGCCGGAAGAAATGAAGTCATCGCTTGCCGGATTGTACAAACGAGGTTTGATCGATACTCGTATGGAGTATGTAAATAATAAAAAGCTGCTGTGCATTTTTGTAACCGATTCGGGCAGGAAATTAATAGAAGGTAATTCCCCGGATTAACGTTTCCAAGTACAGTCTTGATTCATATTATTTCCAAACGTTTTCCATTGAATCTACATTTCTTAATTTTACAATCCCAAAAAAAAGTATGCGGAAACAATGCACGTTTTTTTTGATTACATTTTATTAATAAAACCTTACAGCCATTATGTTTGAATCTTTAAGTGACAAGTTAGATGCGGCCTTTAAAAACCTAAAGGGCCAGGGCAGGATCACTGAATTGAATATTGCTTCCACAGTCAAAGATATCAGGAGAGCACTGGTGGATGCCGATGTGAACTATAAAATAGCAAAAGAGTTTACTGATAGCATTAAGGATAAGGCAACCGGGGAAAAAGTAATTAACGCGGTGAGCCCCGGGCAGTTGATGGTCAAAATAGTGAAGGATGAACTCACTGAATTGATGGGAGGTGTGGAAACCGAACTCAATCTAACAGGTAATCCTGCAATCATTTTGATAGCGGGACTGCAGGGTAGCGGTAAAACAACATTCAGTGCCAAACTCGCAAATTTTCTGAGTTCCAGGAAAGGAAAGTCTCCAATGCTTGTGGCCGGGGATGTCTACCGGCCGGCGGCGATCGAACAGTTGAAGATCCTTGGTGAACAGGTGAAAGTGGATGTATACAGCGAGCCGGAAAACAAGGACGTTGTCTCGATCGTGCAAAACGCTATAAAGGAGGCCAAGTCAAAAAACAAAAATGTATTGATTGTAGATACAGCCGGAAGGCTGGCGATTGATGAAGTGATGATGACTGAAGTTGCAAACATCAAAAACGCTGTGGACCCTAAAGAGATTTTATTTGTGGTGGATAGCATGACAGGACAGGATGCTGTGAATACTGCCGCCGCATTTAACCAGCGACTCAACTACACCGGTGTTGTGCTTACCAAACTTGATGGAGATACCCGTGGTGGAGCCGCGATCTCTATTAAATACACTGTAAACAAGCCCATCAAATTTATAAGTAGCGGTGAAAAAATGGATACGTTGGACGTATTCTATCCGGAGCGTATGGCGCAGCGTATCCTCGGAATGGGAGACATTGTGACATTGGTGGAAAAAGCACAGGAACAGTTTGATGAAGTGCAAGCTGCCCGCCTGGAGAAAAAGATCAGGAAGAATCAATTTGATTTTGAAGATTTCAAGACGCAGCTTGGGCAGATCAGGAAAATGGGAAACCTCAAAGACCTTATGGGAATGATTCCTGGTGTTGGGAAACAAATTAAAGATATCGATATCAATGACGACTCATTCAAAGGAATCGAAGCCATCATTAATTCCATGACGCTGGAGGAAAGGCGAAATCCTGACATTATCAATCCGGGCCGCAAACAAAGAATTGCTTCCGGAAGCGGAAAGGACATTAGCGAGGTCAACCAGTTTATAAAACAATTTGACCAAATGAAAAACATGATGAAAATGATGAATAAA
>JBDSGZ010000085.1:0-4089 GCA_039918735.1 Ginsengibacter sp. | reverse complement strand
ATAGTTCAATGGTAGAATAGAGGTCTCCAAAACCTTTGATCAGGGTTCGAATCCTTGTGCCCGTGCAGTGTAGATGTAACTGAAGTGACTGACTAGTCAGCTATTTTTTTTACATTAGCTTATTATCATACTATCTAAAGAGCCTAATTTTTTATGAATAAAATATCATTATTTATTCGGGATTCTTACAAAGAATTGATGCAAAAAGTGACCTGGCCAAACTGGGAAGAACTTCAGCAATCTACCATGATCGTGCTTGTTGCAACTATCATTATTACAGCCATTGTTGCGCTTATGGATTTTGGTATCAATGGTATTTTACAATTTGTTTATTCTTTATTTAAGTAATTATGATGGAGACAAAAAATGTTGAGGAACACTTAAATGCTGAAATTCCGGATCAGGATTCAGATGCTACTTCTCAGCACGAAACGAAGTGGTATGTGTTGCGTGTGGTCAGTGGAAAGGAGCGCAAAGTGAAAGAATATCTCGATAAAGACATCATCAGAAACGGCTGGGATAAGATCATTAAACAGATTTTTTTACCAGTGGAGAAGGTGTATAAAGTTCAAAATGGTAAGAAGGTGATGCGGGAAAGAAACTTCTATCCCGGATATGTCATGATTGAAGTAGAGGACGGAAAATTATCTGATGAAATCGTACAGCATTTGAGCAACATTACCAATGTCATGCATTTCCTAACTGATGGCAAAGGTTCCAAAGGCAATATTATTAGCCTTAGAAAGGCGGAAGTAAATAAGATGCTTGGAAAAGTAGATGAGATGGCGGACGCAGGAGGTATTACGATGAGTGAACCGTTTATTGTGGGAGAAACCATTAAGATTATTGATGGGCCTTTCAATGACTTTAATGGCGTTATTGAAGAAGTAACGGATGAAAAGAAAAAACTGAAAGTCCAGGTTAAGATATTCGGAAGGGCTACTCCTGTTGAGCTTAGTTATATGCAGGTGGAAAAAATTTCTTAGAACTATAATTAAAAAGCCCTACCAGCGATAATAACTCATTTATCATGGTGTATATTCCATATGGCATTCTTTGCATTGCAATAACAATCGTAATAATGAACGGGTTGAAAAAATCTCGTGATAATAAAAGGACAAACAGAAGTATTAAAAATAGTGAAAGATTTCAAAATACTATCTCCGTTTTGAAAGACAGAAAAGATAAATCAAAGCCAATCTAATTAATATTCTTTTGGCCTCGTCAAGCGTCAAGCGTATAATTTTCTTAAGTTTTCATTCCTCCTTTCGCTTTACTAAAAGATACCAGTCATTCTCCAGGGGAAGATACCCCAGATCGTAACAGAAGAAATACACATTCCCTTTTTTGTTTGTATAGGTGTTCGTAAAGTATTTAAACTGAAAACCCTTTTGCAAGAGTTTGTCTTTGGTGGTTTTGGTGATCTCCTCATTGCCAGTCAACATTGACTCTAAAATTCGCCTGTTTTTCCCCAAAGCGTTGTTGATATTTCTTACAAGATTTGTGGTATCCGCTTTTAATTGGTTGTTGAAATTGTTGCGGCAATAATCATCGCAATACTTTTTATCGGTTCTACCTTTAATTACTTTCCCGCAGGTCTGGCAATGTTTTATTTTGTCTTCCACTATCATACTTTATCGATGATTTCCGTGTAAGGTAAGCCATTTATGGACCGCGTACAAGCGCTTACAAACGGTTATATCCAACTATAAACGACTAAAATCCGGATAACACTTTCAATGCACTTCATCTTTGTGGTGTTGATGGATGCATACAATTTGAATCGGTCAACTGAAATAAAAATTTTCGAAAACAAGTTCATCAAAAAATGGTGAGCACAAAATGTAAAGTCATGAACGCATTAAGAAACAAAGTACAATTGATCGGGAACCTGGGTGGTGCACCTGAAGTACGCAACACAGAAAATGGAAAAAAATTAGTTCGCTTTTCCATCGCAACCAATGAAATTTACAGAAATGCAAAAGGTGAGAAGGTGACAGAAACACAGTGGCATAACCTGATCGCCTGGGGCAAAGTGGCTGATATTGTTGAAAAATATTTAACCAAAGGAACTGAGGTTGCTGTTGAAGGAAAACTCATGAATAATAATTATGTTGACAAAGATGGCAACAAGAAGTATAACACCGAAATACAGGTACATGAAATATTGCTACTGGGTAATAAGCCTGTTGCATAGTTCTATTATTGCCACGAATTACATATTTTCATTCCTAATAACTTATTAATTCGTGGCTTTATTTTTTCCAGTAAAATAGAATTCATGCAATGCAAAATGTAATGTCCATCGAGCGCAATGAAACATTTGATCTTGCCTATCGCTTCGTAACTGAAACCAGCGAGAATATTTTTCTCACAGGAAAGGCTGGCACCGGCAAAACAACCTTTCTTAAATATCTTAAAGAGAATTGTTCTAAAAATATTGTAGTCGCTGCACCGACAGGTGTTGCGGCAATCAATGCCGCCGGGGTTACTTTGCACAGCCTATTCCAGTTGCCCTTTCATCCTTTTTTACCGACAAAAAATAACAAAGAGGAGTTACTTCAAAAGATCAGGTATAATAGACAACGCCAACAGTTATTGAGGAAAATGGAACTCCTGGTGATTGATGAAATAAGTATGGTGCGATGCGATACAATGGACGCAATCGATACCATTTTAAAATCAGTGAGACGTAAACATGATCTTCCATTCGGCGGCGTTCAACTTCTGTGTATTGGAGATTTACATCAATTGCCTCCCGTTGCCCAACGTCATGAATGGCAAATTTTACAGGACTATTATCAATCGCCTTTCTTCTTTGATAGCAATGTCATAAGGGAACAAATGCCTTTGCTCATCGAATTGGATAAAATTTATCGCCAAAAGGAAGATTCGTTTGTTGCTCTATTGAATAAAGTTCGCAATAACATAATGGATGTTTCCGATTTTGAAAATTTACATTCTCGCTATAATCCTTCGTTCAGACCTCTCCATGATGAAAAATTTGTAACCCTGACTTCTCACAACAATCAGGCAGATCAGATCAATGCGCGGGAACTGCAAAAATTATTGTCCCCCACTTTTACCTATGAAGCTATAATAGAAGATGATTTCCCCGAAAATAATTATCCGGCGGAAGGCAAGCTAATCTTAAAGGAAGGTGCACAGGTAATGTTTTTAAAGAACGACACCGTTCTTAAAAGATATTTCAACGGAAAGATAGGAGTCGTGAAGAGATTATCCAGAGATGAAATCATAGTGGAAAGTGATGGTGCTAAAATTACTGTTTCATTGGAAACCTGGGAGAATTCACGGTATGTTTTGGATCGCGTTGATGGCAAACTACAGCAGGAGATATTGGGATCGTTTACACAATTTCCTTTACGGCTTGCCTGGGCCATCACGATTCACAAAAGTCAGGGTCTTACATTTGATAAAGTCATGATTGACGCAGGCGCAGCATTCAGCAGCGGGCAGGTGTATGTAGCACTGAGCCGTTGCACAAGTCTTGATGGAATTGTACTCTTATCGAAAATCCCCTCTGCCGCTATCTACAGCAACGATCACGTAATTAAAGGCCAACAATCTTTGACCCATAAAGGTTCACTGGAGGAAAGGTTTGCCGGAGCAAGGCAAATTTTTACCCAACAATTATTGGAAGAGATATTTTCATTCAACGAGATATCGCCGTCAATTGATGTACTGCATTATCAAATAAATGAAAACAAGAATAAATTAAATAATGAAGGAATTAAATGGATAGAAGATTTAAAAAATAATTTTTCAGCGGATAGATCCGTCGGATTAAAATTTATAAGCCAGGTGGCTACACTAATGAAAGAGGAACCGGTGATTGAGGAAAACGAAGCCTTGCAAAAAAGGATAGTTGCGGCGGCAAATCATTTTGCGCCGAAATTTTTGGCATACCAGCAATTATTACAAAACCATCCATTAATAACAGAGCACAGGGAAACAGCCAATACAATCAATGATTATCTGAATCAATTAATACTTGCTGTTTTTACCGCAAACTATTATTTGCAATATTGTAAACAGCCATTTTCTGTATCATCATTCTTGCAACATAAA
>JBDSGZ010000084.1:0-4507 GCA_039918735.1 Ginsengibacter sp. | reverse complement strand
TCCATTCCGTTAACCTCTATCGTCAACGATGCTGTAGGCTTATCCGTTTCCTTTAATACAGGCGAACATTTTTTGAAAAAAATTGTCGCAGAGAATTACTATGTCAATTACAAGGATATTTCCGGCCATAAAGTGCAGCCCTTCGATGAAGGAAATGCTTATTTGGCCCATGTTCTCTTTAAGCTAAAATATTTTGACATCGATCTGCGATATTGGAACAGCGAGGGTTTCATCAATCCACGTGGTAATTCCTTGTTCAGTTCCGTTTCAGAAAAATACATTGGCCTAACAGAAAAACATCGTCAATTACTGCTTGCAAGTTTTATATATGACAAAGAAATATTTAAGAATGGGAACTTTGATTTTCGGTTCAGTCCTTATTACGATTTCATGGAAAAGAAGCTGGAATATTCCTACGAAATGTATTTTTCTTATAGCCTGAATGTTCTATTGACAAAAATTGCAAATTCCCGTTGATCTCCACTAAAAAGGTTGTTGGCAAATATTCTCCTTGAAATAAGTATAAATAGCTAAATTTGAAGTTCCACTGTCACTATGACTTTGAGAAAATTAATTTTTGTAAACAAAAAACAAATTTACCATGGCAAAAATGATAACCGCATATTGCATGAAAACCAAAGAGAAGAATGTTCCTATGAAGGATGCAGTAATAACCAAGACATCACGTGGAGGCTATATGGCACAGGGAAATGACGGTAAGGGAAACAAGATGACCACAATGCTTAGCGAAGCAAACGCTAACCAGGCCATTGCGGATGGTGTTGCTAAAAAGGGCTGGTAAATCAACAGGCGATAAACAATGTCATTATGAAGCGATATGCAAGCTAGCGTATCGCTTTTTCTATTTTAAGCAGGAGCTGATGATTTGACGTATACTAATTCTGAAAAGAGAGAGATCTGTGAAATCTTTTGGCGCTGTTTTCTGCTTCAATAGAGATTCGCTTTCACTGCGAGCAGGAACTCATACAAATCATCCATATGCCGGATGTCCTTCACTATAAGAATTCCGTTTCTTCCGACCTGTTTCAGCCTTGCTTTATTGGTTTTAGTTTGAATAAAATCAAGTATTCTCTCAAACGTCTTGCTGCTGAAAAAGGCGGAATCAGGATTGGCTACAAAAAAACATTTTAGTGTTTCATCTTTCAAAATCATTTTTTCGAAGCCGAGTTCAACCGCAAGTTTTCGGCAACGCACGGTTGTAAAAAGATCCTCAACTTCGGGAGGAATTTCACCGAAACGATCTGCCATCTCTGTGTGAAATTCGTTGAGTTGTTTTTCGGTTGTGCAGTGATCAAGCCTTGAATAGAGACTCAATCTTTCAGTGATGCTTTCTACATATTCATCTGGAATGAGAACTTCCAGATCAGTATCAATAGTGCAATCTGAAACAAAGTCATCCTGTTTCTCAATTTCCTCTTTGAAAAGTTCTTTGAAGTCTTTGCGCTTCAATTCCCTGATCGCTTCATCCAGGATCTTTTGATACATTTCAAACCCTATCTCAGCAATGAAACCACTTTGTTCTCCGCCCAGCATATTTCCAGCTCCACGGATATCGAGATCCCGCATGGCAATTTGGAAACCGCTGCCAAGATCGCTGTACTGTTCAAGTGTGGTCAATCGTTTACGGCTGTCAGCCGGCAAGGTGCTCATGGGCGGTGCCAATAAATAACAGAAGGCTTTCCTATTGCTCCTGCCGACTCTTCCTCTCAATTGATGCAAATCACTCAAACCAAACTGATGCGCATTATTTACAATTATCGTATTTACGTTGGGAATGTCCACACCACTTTCAATGATGTTAGTACAAACAAGTACATCGTATTTCTGATCCATGAAATCGAGAATGGTTTCTTCGAGTTTGTCACCTTCCAGTTGGCCGTGCGCAAAAGCAATACTCAGGTCTGGACACAAACCCTGTAACAATGCTCTCATTTCCGCAAGGCCATGTACCCTGTTGTGAATGAAAAATACCTGACCTCCTCTTTCTGTTTCATAATAGATGGCATCCCTGATAAAATCCTGGTTGAACATGTGAACTTCAGTTTGAATCGGTTGACGGTTCGGCGGCGGAGTGTTGATGATACTTAGATCTCTTGCACCCATCAAACTGAATTGGAGAGTTCGCGGGATGGGGGTTGCAGTCAGGGTAAGTGAATCAACCGTCGTTCTAATTTGTTTTAATTTTTCTTTTGCCGAAACGCCAAATTTCTGCTCCTCATCAATGACCATTAGTCCCAGGTCTTTAAACTTCACGTCTTTTCCAAGAAGTGCATGTGTCCCGATGATGATATCAATTTTCCCATCTTCTAATTTCTTAATTGTTTCCTTTTTTTCTTTCGAAGATTTAAAACGATTGATATAATCTATCGTAACAGGAAAATCACTCAGCCTGTCACTGAATGTTTTGAAGTGCTGATAAGCTAATATCGTGGTGGGAACCAGTACCGCAGCCTGTTTGCCGTCCAGGCAGGTTTTGAAGGCCGCCCGTATCGCAACTTCTGTTTTTCCGAAACCAACATCACCGCAAACAAGACGGTCCATAG
Source organism: Ginsengibacter sp. (assembly GCA_039918735.1). Taxonomy (GTDB): domain Bacteria; phylum Bacteroidota; class Bacteroidia; order Chitinophagales; family Chitinophagaceae; genus Ginsengibacter. The sequence goes on along the minus strand of JBDSGZ010000084.1, from coordinate 1,943 downwards.
GAGAGTCTTTTTCCATATCGCTCTTTACGTCTGATACCGCCCTACCCTGGTCCGGAGTGTCCTCATAAACGAACGAAGCCTCCAATTCGGTCTGCATGTAGTTGTCGGGAGAATGGGCGAAACCTTTTTGACTCTTGCGCTGCGCATACAATTTGATGAGATCCGTAGCGATATCCTTTACCTGCTTCCTCGTTTTTTCCTTCAGCTTATTCCATACATCGCTTCCGAGCTTGTTCATTTTAGGAACGGTTCCTTCTTTGCCGCTGTATTTACTTATTTTATGTAGCGATGAAATGTTCACATAAAGCAGGTCCTTGTCCTTGTACACAATTCTTACTGCTTCCTGCATTCTTCCGTTCGCTTCTATTTTTTCAAGCCCGCTAAAAACTCCTACACCATGGTCAATATGAGTTACATAATCGCCGGGTTGCAGTTCGCGAAGAGTTTTTAAGGTCAGCGCTTTGTTTTTGCTAAACGCCTGCCTGACCCGATACTTGTGATATCGCTGAAAGATTTGGTGATCAGTATAACACACCAGCTTCAGGTCTTTATCAATAAAGCCCTCGTGAATAGAAGTGGATACCGGGGTGAAGTTTATTTCAGCATCAAGGTCTTTGAAAATACTGTAAAGTCTTTCTAACTGTTTTGGATTTTCGGCAAAAATAAAAATAGAGAATTTTTGAGATTCGAACTTTTTTAAATTCTCAATAAGCATTCGGAATTGCCGGTTAAATGCAGGTTGTGGCTCTATTGAAAATTTAAAAAGACGAAAGTCTGCTACCTGCGCATTGCTTTTCTTGAAACAAGATTTGCTTCCCAACTCAATGATGTGATGTTGGCTAATTTGTTTTTCCAAAACGGCAGCGTCCAAAAAATCTTCCTTAGACACGATCTTTTTCTCATTACTTTCTTCTTCGCTATTCCGAAGCTCTGATTGTTCTGAAGGATTGCTATACTCCAAAAAAAGTTCGAGGTCTTCCTTCTGTTGCTCCAGTTTTTCTCTTATGAATTCCCAGTCTTCGGTCCACACCACTGTATTTTCAGGCAAATAATCCATCAACGAAACTTTATCGCCGGTATCGAATTGTGTTTCGACGTTTGGAATAATATTTACTTGTAAAATTTTCCTTTCACTCAACTGGGTTTCGGGATCGAAAATTCTTATGCTGTCAACTTCATTTCCAAATAGTTCAATCCTGTAAGGCTTTTCATTTCCAAAGGAATAAATATCAAGAATGCCTCCGCGTACAGAGAATTGTCCGGGTTCATAAACAAAATCAGTTCTGCTAAATCCATATCCAATGAAGCGTGCAAGCAGGCTATCGACATTGATTGTTTCTCCCTGTTTAAACGAAATAATATTTTCCTTCAAAGTTTTGGACAACACTACCTTTTCGAAAATAGCTTCGGGATAGGTCACTATTATTTTCCGGTTACCGCCTGCGCTGAATTTTGTTAGCGCCTCGGTTCTCAACATCACATGGCTGCTGTTCAGTAGGTTGAAATTCTTTTTATTTTTAAAAGATGAAGGAAAATAAAAGACATCCAGCGCACGTGTAATATTTTCAATCGTATTGTGAAAATAGGCGGCTTCCTCTGCGTCTCTCAGGATTATAAGATGATTTACCCGGGAAGTAATGGAATGATTAAAAACTGCTGAAACCACAAATTGAGAGGAACTTCCATTAAGGCCTGAGAGATGAATATGCTGCGGTTTGGACAATAGAATCTTATCCGCAATTGAAAAAATGCGGGGATCATTGCCATACATATTCAACAACACTTCAAGATTCATTCAACTACCCAACTTAAGATTTGCAAATGTAGCTCATGATTTTTCAAATATGAATTGGCTGAGTTTACTTTCCTGCCAAATGTGTATTCAATTGAAATATTTTAATTTTTTTTTGGCTATTACATTGTATTTTCCGCAAAAAATTATC
>JBDSGZ010000083.1:0-10615 GCA_039918735.1 Ginsengibacter sp. | reverse complement strand
TTTCCACTGATAGTGGTTTGCAAAACTTTTATTCCATCCAAAATACCATTCCCGTCAGTCACCTTAAATTCATTTTTAGAAGTGAGTATTAAATTTTCCACATCGACATTTTCATTACCAGCCTTTTCAAAGCAATAAACGATTGGACCACGCTGTACAGCACGTTTTCCGACGTTCTCTTCCACTCGCGGATCGGCAGCTACCAATTCAACAGGCATATCAAGGATCAATGAAAGTACATCACCTTTCTTCCATACCTTATTGATCGATATATAACCTTCGTCGAGGTTTTTCTTATCAATTGCTTTTCCATTCAATTTTAGACTATATGATTTACACCAATCAGGAATGCGCAGTTTGATGTTAGCTTTCAATTCATGTTCAGGATTCACCTTAATAGTGATGTCTCCATTCCATGGGTAGTTGGTTATTTGGGTTACATTCAATTTGGTATTCTTCAACGAGAAAGATGATTCACTTCCTGCATATAAATTCACGTACAGGCTTTGATCATCTGTCATATAAAAATAGTTGCCGACAGAAGGAAGAAATCGTGAGATATTGCTGGGACAGCAAGCAGTTCCAAACCAACGACTGCGGTGATAACCTCCATCGGACTCCAGTGGATTCTGATAAAAGAAACGATCGCCGGAGAGTGAAACACCCGCGAGTACTGCATTGTACATTGCCCGTTCCATAACGTCAGCATACTTTGCATCCCCGGTTAACAAACTCATACGATTATTCCAAAAAACCATTCCCACAGAGGCGCAAGTTTCAGAGTATGCAGTTTTGTTAGGAAGGTGATAATCTCCAACAAAACCTTCATTGGTATTAGAAGATCCAATGCCGCCGGTGATATACATATTGCGAAGCACTACATCATCCCATAGCTTGTGGAGGGCGGTATGGTAAATTGTGTCTTTATAGGCGGCGGAAATATCAGCCATTCCCGTAAACATATACATATCTCTTACTGCGTGACCTTCTATATTATCCAGGCTTGCAACAGGAAATTCATTTTGACAATTACGATCGCTCAGGTCACTTACCATCCACATGGGGCCTAATCCAAAACCTTTACCACGTTCATCAAGGATCCACTTGGAAAGATTGAGATAGCGTTTTTCATTTGTAGCATTGTACAACTTTACAAGTGCTAATTCAATCTCCTGGTGACCAGGTACCCAGTTGCGTTTTCCAGGACCAAATGTGTGATCAAGATGATCAGCAAACTTTTTAGCAACTTCTAAAAAAGTTGTTTTGCCTGTTGCATTATAAAATGCCACGGCGGCTTCAATCATATGACCACCGCAATACATTTCATGGCGTCCGAAGTCTGTCCAGCGGCCATGATCATCCCAGTAATCCCGTGAATGAGGAAGAGAGAAAAAAGTATTTAGATATCCATCCTTTTGTTGCGCTTTCGCAATATATCCAATCCACTCGTCGAGGATGGCTTCAATCTCAGGGTTAGGATTATTCTGAAGCGAGTATGCCATTCCTTCCATTGCTTTGTACACATCAGAATCATCAAAGAAAGTTCCTTCGAATTTCCCGGGTTTCAGACCGGCGGCTTTTTGAAAGTTTGAAATCCTGCTGGTAGAATCACGAAGCTGCGCAATACATGTAGGCAGCGTAACACGGGCATGAGTCTTTAAACGCGCCGCCCAAAACTTGTCATTAAATTTTACAGCTGTGAATGGAACAGCTTTGATTTTGCTTTGTGACGATACAATACCGGCAGGGAAAAAAAGCAAAAACAGGAATGATGTTACGAGAAAATTTTTTTTCATAAGGTGGCTCTTTTTAAAGGATGCATTTTGTAAAGACAAATCGTAAAATTACATGCTTTGACCTGTCCTTTTTAGATTTTAAAATAAGTATAACGATTCGTTGCCAGGAGGTAGACTTGGGGTAACATGCGCCTCCATCCGAAATTATCAACTATTTCAAAATAATTTATGATGCCGTTATCCCGAATTGTAATGTGGTTAACACGAGATTGGGTGAGATCAATTATTTTTTTAAGTTTTTAGTTTTCAAATTGAAATGATCGACAAACCAAAAAACAGAAATACATCAGAAAAGGATAAAATAAAATCTATTGTTGCTAAAAATGAGATGGGTAAAAGTCAAGTTTATTTTCCCTTAGTTACTTCTTTCAACAGTTTTTCGTAAAACAAATCTGCTTTATCAAGGCGCTCGAGAATACCTTTATCAGCTTTCTCTTTTGCTAATTCCTGTTTTCTTATTTTTTCAATAAACACCACCTGTTTTTCGATGATGCCAGGAGCTCTTTCTTTGTCGTATGTTGGCTCTCCGTTTACTACATAATAAACAGGCGTCGTGTGTGCAACTGCGCCGTTCTCACAATAAACAACTGCTGCTATCCACTGGCTTTTGGTGATTGCATGTGTAATATCAATGCTTATGGAATCTAATTTTTTCGGATTAGTAGCTTCACTCACCAGGCCTTCATTGTTATAAATCGCAACCCGATCAATTACGCCAATGGCCTCATTTGAAAGTGCGGTAACCTGTAATCTCGATTTCGACGCACCTTTCTTTGCTATAATTGTTCCAGGCAGTTTGCTTCCTGCTTTGAAGAAAATTGCAGGCCCGTTAGAGACAAAAGTATTGCCGGCTTTTAAAGCGGAGAACCAATTATCAACTGAAAAATTTTTGCCGGTATAAACAAACGTACGAACATCTCCAATGGTGGATGCCCACGGAAAATCGCTTCCCGCTGCAGCAGTTATTTTAAAACCAAGATTGAGATAATCATAATAATCTGCTGTATTCAGTCGCAAAAATTGCAGCAACTCTACAAAATCAATTTCGTTGGTAGTAATATGCCATGGAAATCCATCGCCAAAGCCTTTCCATGCAAAATGTGCATAGCCGATAATAGCGTCGGGTTGAAGACGAAGCTTTTTAAATACCAGGTCGTAATAATAATATTTTGACGTGTCGCGAACCTGTTTATTAATATTCAATCCAATGATGTGCCCTATTTCAGTGCGTGGATCTTCTTGTCCGGAAATCAGGCAGTAGTTGTCCATGCACTTCCTAAACTGCTTTCCAAATCCGTCAACTTTAAAATCTGTGCCTAAATGATGGCCCATTTCCAGCATATTAATAATATGCACGTCTTCTGCTTTGCCCATGTGCAATAAATATTCTTTGTATTCGGGCTTATCAGTGGGATGATGCACATGAACATCGCCCGAATACCATCCCCTGGCAGGAAGGTTAATCCATCTTTGAAAAGTATAAGTCTTGGTTAACTCGCCAACGTTACGAGGCACGGTAAAATCTTCTGAAATAGGAAGAAACTCTGAGCCATGTTCCAGGCTGATGCGCCACTTTCCCGGTGTGAGCTTGATGGAAAAATCCCCAGAGGTCTGGTACATGATTGGTTCTCGCCAATAAGGCAACGAAGGTTTTAAGTTATAGAGTGAGCTGCGATTTTCGTTATTGCCCTGGCCGTTTGTCATTCGTATGGGCCCCACCCAATTTTTATCGCTGGAATATGGAACTCCCATCAAAAAATAAGGAATCTCTGTGGGGATACCTGCGACCGCACCATCCGGCGGAACACGCACGCTGGAATCCTCTAAGTTCGTAATGCATACCATCACCGGCGTTATTTCATTCCTGTCACTTTCAAATACCCGAACCTTAACAACAACAGTATCATTTGCGGGTCTCTCTGCCCGAACTGATAGTTTAAAGCAAAACAAGAATAAAAAGAGAATTGATTTTTTGGCGCTCATCGATAATTTGTTTTGGAATAGCTGCTTTAAAAAGAATTAATTAACCCCATCTTCCTCTTTATTAATTAGTGGCAATTATAAAAACGACTTGAATAACAACGACTCAAAATTTTAATTTTTTACTTCCACGATGGAAGCCAGGGCAAAGAAGTTTTAAAAAATTTCTGCGTGAGCGCATCGGCCCACATAACAGCAGCCTTCTCTTCTCCCGACTCGTTTAGGTGAATGCCATCTACGTGATCTTCCGGAAGCAGCTTATCATAATCCGGGCCGGGGAAACAATATGACTCTAGTATCATTTTTTCCTGCGCAATACGAACCGCGGGTGCATCTTTCGGGGTTTGACGATTCACAACGAGTGCCAATTCAGGATAATTCAAATCTTCTCTAGCCTGCTTAATAAATATTTTATAGTTTTTTAAAATAATTTTTGCATCTTTTTCGCCGGCATCGTTTTGTCCGTGATCGGCCAGTATCGCACGCAAGCCTGTAAGAGGAATGTATTTTTTGAATGTGTTCAAAAGATTAATGTAGGGCATCCTGATCTTTGATTTTACGAAGCCGTGTTCAAACTGAATTCCCTTAGCCGCTTTGGCCCAATGCTCCAGATTGGTACCACCGAACGCAGCATTATAAATAAGTACAGGCACGTTTTCTTTTTGCGCCAATAACTCACCAAATTTTGACCAGAAATAATTGTCATGCCCGAAAGGTGCTTGTGCTATTCCAGTGGCAGCCTGCACAAAAACGGGATCTGGAAGATATTGAGGATCTCCGGTCTCGAGGTATTTTTGAAAGACTGCTGACTTCTCATGCAGGGAAACTGTATTAACACGATCATCCGAAGCACCTTCAATATTTATTTCTCCTCCCTGTGCCACCGAATGACCGGCAACGACAAATACCTCGCCGATGCCAACCCGCTCAATAACTGTAGTAGCTGTAATTTTTTTTCCTTTTTTTGCACGCACCTCGAGATTATACCAACCCGCTTCACCAGTAAACAATCCTGAAAAATCTCCCGGGGAAATACTGGTCGCAATGTTTTTCCATTTTGTGTTTGTTCCTTCTCCTTTTTTTCGTGCAACTAACCGCGCCTCTATCGACGTGGCATTGTCGTCAATCTCCCCCCGGATTTGAATAATTGCTTTGTTTTTGTTATCACGTTGATACACGATCCTGCTAACAGGCATGCTTATAATTATGCCGTTATTGTTAGTAATAACAGGGTGCATAATTTCCTTCTTATTTTTTAAAACGCCCCCGGCTTGCACTGTATAAATAAAACCGAAAAAGAGTGCTGCAAGAAAAAATGATAAAGTATTTTTCATACACGAAAAAATGAGGTGGGTTGTTGCAAATATAATAGTACCGCGATAAAAATAAAGCACATAAAATGCAATATCTCTGAGATGATAAGGATATTATAATAACTGCTAATTAGAGAACATTTACATCTGTTTTGTAGGGATATTTTTACTAATTCCTGGTAGTCAGCTGCTTATTCATGAAAGGAATTGGAAACTCATTCATACTATTTTTTTAAGACGAATCAGCAACATGAAGAGGAAAATGTTCGTGGCTATTGGATTTCGCAGATCTGAAATGCAAAAAGACTCAAACCTTTATTCAAAAATAATTTAAACAAGTCCACTATCCTTCGCTAGCGTATGGGTGATCATCTGCAAATAAAAAAAAGTGCAAAAAAATACGATGCAGTCATTGTAGGATCAGGTGCCGGCGGCGGCATGGCTGCCTACATCCTGGCAAATGCAGGCTTGAAAGTCTGCCTTATAGAAGCAGGACCGATGTTCGACCCTGCAATTCATTCTTCCCAATTGAAAAATCCATGGGAATCGCCACGACGTGGAGCTCCGACGAAGTTTCGCCCATTTGGTGACTTTGACGGTTCTTTTTGGGGTTGGGAAATAGATGGCGAACCTTACACAAAAGCAGAGGGAACTCAATGGGACTGGTGGCGTGCCCGCATGGTTGGAGGCCGCACAAATCACTGGGGACGTATATCACTTCGTTTCGGACCTAAAGACTTTAAGCGCCGCAGCATTGACGGGCTTGGAGATGATTGGCCTATCAGCTATCAGGATATAAAACCTTATTACGATAAAATAGATAAATTCATTGGCATCTTCGGAAGCAACGAAGGACTGGAAAACGATCCCGATGGATTTTTCCAGCCACCGCCTAAGCCACGATTGCATGAATTGATGATAAAAAAAGCGGCTACGGGAATAGGCATTCCTGTTATTCCGTCCCGCATGTCCATACTTACCAAGCAAATAAACAAAGAACGGGGAGTTTGTTTTTATTGTAACCAATGTTGGCGGAGTTGTAAGGTCTATGGAGATTTTTCGTCGTCTTCAGTCTTGGTGAAGCCCGCCCTCGAAACGGGTAACGTTGACCTGATAACCAACGCCATGGCTCGTGAGGTGGTTACCAACAAAGATGGCGTCGCCACAGGAATATCTTACGTTGACAAAACTGATTCACAAGAATACCAGGTCGCGGGAAGAGTCGTCATTCTTGGAGCGAGTACAGCAGAAACTGCACGTCTTTTGTTAAATTCAAAATCATCGCCCCATCAAAATGGACTTGCTAACTCGAGTGATGTTGTAGGCAAATATCTTCATGATTCCACCGGTGCCGCGATGCGCGGAGTTGTACCTTCCTTATTGGGACGGAAGCGCTATAACGAGGATGGCGTTGGCGGAGCTCACATTTATTCTCCATGGTGGCTCGATAATAAAAAACTTGATTTTCCACGCGGGTACCATATCGAATATGGCGGAGGAATGGGAATTCCGATCTACGGATTCAATTGGGGAATAGAGGATAAGAATGGAAAGTTTAAAGTAAATGGCGTACAAAAGGAAAGCGGTGGTTATGGAAAATCGTTGAAGGAAGACATGCGCTTTTTTTATGGCGCAGAAGTAGGCATGGCCGGTCGCGGAGAAGCCGTGGCCCGGATAGATAACTATTGCGAAATAGATCCCAGCGTCGTTGATAAATGGGGCATTCCAGTTTTGCGCTTTCATGTTAAGCATTCCGAGTATGAGATAAAACAGGCTAAGCACATGAAGGAAACTTTCAAAGAAATATTTCACAACATGGGTGCAGTTGTTACATGGGGACTGGAAGACGTGCACAATGAAAGCAATAATTGGGGCCTCGATAATCCCGGTAACGTTATTCATGAAGCAGGATCAGTTCGCATGGGAAACAATCCAAAAACTTCTGCTCTCAATAGCTGGAGCCAGGCACATGATTGTAAAAATCTTTTTTGTGTTGATGGAAGCCAATTTGTATCGCAGGCAGATAAAAATATCACCTGGACGATCCTGGCTCTTTCAATGCGTACGTCAGAGCATATTGTAGACGAGCTTAAAAAACAAAATTTATAAGCGCAGCAAATATGAAAAGTATAATAGTTTCTCACTCTTAAATCATTTTTATAGATGCGGCCAATTGTTCAAGTATCACTTGATCTAACCAATATAGAAAAAGCGCTGGAAACAGCTGCAATGGCTTTAAGGGCAGGCGTTGTTTTTTTAAAGAAGAAAATTGAAAAATATTGGCCGTCATAATTTTATAATCACAGGAAATCAGCTCCTCACTTTTGCTAAGTCTTGTGCGGCGGAAGGATTAAAATTCCTTAGCTTTAATGTGATCAGATAAATTGGAAAATCCGGAAGTTTTTTCTGCCAAAATGAATCCTTAAAATACACCTTATGCAAGGAAAATTCGCGCTCTTTTTATTATGTGCATTGTACGTTCACTTCCCTGTTTCTGCGCAACATCAACATGCTGAAGATTCTCATTTGGCCGAGAGTGACGCCCAGGTTGAGTCGCAGCCACTTCTTTCTCAGGCAACACGGATCCAGCAAGCGTTATCTTTTTTAGGTAGTTCTCTTTCTGTACAAGACATAAAGAAACTCGAGGCGTTACAACACAAATCTCCGGGCGCTGAAGTCACTAAACAAATACAACAGATACTGGACCCTTACTGCATTGCCATTGTACAAATAAATCCTGAAGCAAGGGTGAAGGTGAAGCGCGGCGAAGCAAAAGCTACATTGATACAAGGAGGATGGGCCAACTTTTTAATAAAAGTTTACAACGATGCGGGTGTCAACGCTCCACTAAATGTAGAGAGTCCAAACGCCTTATCACCATTTCATGCGCCTTCGGGTGATCCAAAAGTGAAACCGGCAAATGTTGTTACGGCGGGTCAGTCAGCAAACCGTTTCCTGGAAATGGGTTTATATCGTGGCTCTCCACTCCTACCAAATCTTTCTGGGCTTAAACTGGAGTATGCTGTAGTGCAGATATACAGCAAAGATGCCGGAAAGCGGGAGGTGGAAATGGGATTTAATATCGGCCAGGGCACTCAGGATATTGGCTTCCGCAATACCACCAGTTTTCTTTTCAACATTCAGCCAGCCGTAAAAGTTGTTTTCCAAATCAAAGACGAAGATGGTTCTCCCTCAATGGCCTCATTTATTATCAGAGACAATGTTGAGCGTTTACCGGGCAGGCTCCAGGGCACTTACCCATTGCCTGCAAAACGCGTGGCAGCCTTTGATGAATATCCTGACTTTTCCTTTCAGCAGCATATTTATCGCCAGGATGGTGAACATGTTCTATTGCCTGCCGGAAAATATTCAGTAACCATCACCAAAGGACCGGAATATATTCCACAAACAATAGAGTTAATAATTCCTTCCGGAGTAAAAACTTGCAAACTGCCCGTTAAACTCAAACGTTGGATTCATCTGTATTCGCTCGGATGGTACAGTGCAGACCATCATGTACATGCCGGGGGATGTAGTCACTACGACAGTCCTGAAGAAGGCGTACCACCAGAATACATGTGGAGGCAATCTTTGGGAGAAGATCTGAATGTTTCGGCAATACTGGCCTGGGGCCCAAGTTGGTACCATCAGAAAACATATTTCACCGGGAAAGATAATCCGCTTTCAAATAAAACCAACCTGATTCACAGCGATGTGGAAGTGTCAGGATTTCCATCTTCTCATGCAGGTCATATTGTATTATTGCGGCTCAAAGAAGATGATTACCCGGGAACAACGCGTATTGAACAATGGCCAAGCTGGACGAAGCCGGTGCTTGCCTGGGCTAAGTCGCAAGGTGGCGTTACGGGATATGCTCATTCCGGCTGGGGATTGGAACCGGTGCAACAAACGAGAGACCTTCCAAATTATGTAATGCCGAAGATGGATGGCATTGGAGCCAACGAATACATTGTAACGGTGACGGAGAATCTTGTTGATTTTTACAGTCTTGGCGATACGCCGGTTGACTGGGAGCTCAACATGTGGTATCATACTCTCAATTGCGGATTCAGAACAAGAGTAAGTGGCGAAACAGATTTTCCCTGCATCACAGACCAGCGTGTGGGGATCGGTCGCAGCTATTTCCAAAGTGATAGTGGAGTCAATTATAATTCTTATGTAGCGGCATTGAAGAAAGGAAGAAATTATGTGTCTGACGGCGGCTCGCATATACTGGAATTCTCGGTGAATGGCCAGGAGATGGGTGTAGATGAAAGTGAAGTGAATTTGAAAGGAAAACAATCTGTCGCCATCAAAACTACCGTCGCTGCCTACCTGCCAAAACTAGAAGGAAATGCAACGGCGAGTGATATGAAAAAAACGTTGCCCGACAATCAATATTGGAACATTGAAAGAGCGAGGAAAGGAAACTCTCGGAACGTCACCGCAGAACTTATCGTGAATGGAATTGCCGTGGACTCAACCGAAGTGTTAGCAGACGGAACCGTGCAAAACATCCGATTTTCTTATAACGTGGATCATTCTTCATGGGCAGCCATTCGCGTGAGAGGCAGTTCCCATTCAAATCCAATATTTATTTTAGTAGATGATAAACCCATTCGGGAAAAGAGAAGTGCGCAGTGGTGTAGAGATGCATTGGATAAATGCTGGCAAATGAAATCGCCAAACATTCGCCCCGAGGAAAGACCGGCGGCTAAAGAAGCCTACGACAATGCCCGAACGGTTTACGAAAAAATGATTGATTGATTACATTTCACGATAGGTTTAAAATCGTTGACCGTCGAAAAAAGATTGAAGAATCGCCGATCGAAATAAACTGATATAAAAAAATATCACGTTGCTGAAATCAATTCAGCTATACGCATCATAACAAACGCCTGATAAAAAATCGCTATGTCCTTAAAGAACTCTTTTAAATACACACTCCTTTTATTAGCAGTTAATGCTTGTTTTATTTTGACTGCAACCGCTCAAAACTCTGACACATTGTGGTTTCAAAGAATAGATCTTTCCAGGTTTACCCAGCAATGGAAAATGAAACCACCAACAAATTTGTTTAAGATTGCAGGACAGGAATTCAAAAATGGTCTATCATCCCACACAGAAGGTTTTCTTAGGTTTGAATTGAATGGAAATGCTCAAAGATTTCATGCATTAGTTGGAGTGGATGATTCATCCAAAATTGGATGTAAGATTGTATTTTCTGCGAAAGCAGATGGCAAAGAAGTTTTCAGAAGTCCGGTTATGACATACGGGTCAAAGGCTGTAAAAGTTGACCTGGATTTGAAAGGTGTAAAAGAATTATCGCTGATCATAGAAGATGACGGAACCGGGTTGTACAATGACCGCGCTGATTATATAAATGCGTACATCTTATATAAGGGAGCTAAGCCCATCGCTTCCAATTATAACTACATCAACAAAAGAAATATTCTAACTCCGCCAGAATCTCCGTATCCAAGAATAAATGGAGCGAAAGTTTTTGGAGTTCGCCCGGGGCATCCT
>JBDSGZ010000082.1:0-15456 GCA_039918735.1 Ginsengibacter sp. | reverse complement strand
GATAAAGATTCCATCAGGGGGACTTGGTCTCAGGTTTTTTGTTTGAATTCTCACATTCTTCCAACGTATTTCCTGTCCGGCATTTTTAGGATCCTCAATTTGGTGAACCTGCAATGCAATGAACCCTTTCGGCGTCTTATCGTCTACAAGGTGGGCAGCGGGAATTCCGTTCACCCATGTACGAATGCTATTTCCAATGCATTCTATGCGGTAATGATTCCAATGGTTATTTTTAAAAGCATTTTTTGCCGGAGGATTATAATCCATGGGATATAACCAGCCTCTTCGTGCTTCATCGTAAATTCCTCCGCTCCATGCACGGGAAGAAGGATCAATTTCCATTTGATATCCATGCACCCTGTTGGGCACATCAGAATTTACATGACAAGTATCTTTTGCATCTTTCACTTCACTTCGGAATTGTATACCGGAATTCATGCTCGTGTCCACTTTAAAATCTGTTTCAAAAATGAAATCGCCATAGTCCTTATCTGTTGCGAGAAAGCTATTCGGAGTGTTCGGTATTGTGGTTCCGACAATTTCTCCATTCTCAACTGTATACATGGCTTTACCATTCAGTTGCTTCCAGCCACTCAAATCTTTGCCATTAAAAAGATTAGTCCACTGCGCAGAAGTGGAATTCGCTATTGCACAAAAAGAGAATAGTAAAAAGAGTGTGGGAATAAAGGATTTCATTCTAATATTTCAGTTTGGATAGTGTTCTTCAAAATTAACCGAATAAACATTTTGTTAAGCGGTTAATTTTTACCTTACTATAGCTTCTATTTTCTGAGAAACAAGAATGAAAAAATCCAATTACACAAAGAAAAGGATGGAAAATCAACCAGCGTTTTTTCGATCGGACTTAGGGGCAACGATATGCATTCTAAAAAAAACCAGAAAAGTTTTGATTCAGCTAATTACAAAAAGTTTTAGAAGAGGTCTAAGGTGGTCAAAAAACGGAAGACGCTAATACTCATTTACCGGGATCGGTTAAGGTCACTGGTTGCAAGCGATAAGCATTTACAGGCTTGCCATTCTGGACGGCCGGATGCCACCTGGGGCCGTTCTCAATTGCTTCGATAGCAATTTTAGCAAGCCTGCTTTTTTTCATAGTAGTCGCTTCCACCTCACTCACCTTACCTTTTGTATCTACAATAAACCGAATGATGCAGGTACCATAATCAGTTTTTTTTAATTTATCCACGTTTTCTGTAATCGCTTTGGTAACATATCTAGCCCATGCGCCGGTGCCGCCAGGAAAAGAGGCTTCCACCTCTACCTGTGAGAAGACACTATCGACAGACACATTTGACGAAGAATTGGTATCCGTGGTCTGACCGAAATCGTTTTTGGATACAGCAAGAATTATTATTATAAAAAAGAGTGAGCGCAGTTTCGTTGAAGAGAATCTCATCGACAGTTTAGTTTTAAAAATCAAGTTGTAATAATATCTATAATTTATCAACTTTTAATTTTTATCCTTTTAGAATGGTATTTCCTGCATGTAGAAAAGAAGGGCTGCAAGTAAAATGGGGCATAAACAAAAAGCTTCCGCATGATTAGTGCAGAAGCTTTTTGAAATTTTTAATTCTGGGTTTTTTGGTTTTCCTCGGATAGCTGGATTGTTAGCGGCTGGTTTTCATTGGGGATTATTATTTTTCTTAGATCTTAGATTTTTTGTTGCTAGAAATGAATCGTTATCAATTAATTTCTATTACAAAGATAGGTTGGCATTTAGCGCCGCACAATAGCACTACTGCTTAATTATTCCGGCAGAGCAATTACCGTTTTGTTAGTAAATACACTACCTGTCTTAGAGTACAATAACGAGTGGGAAAGATCGTAATCGTTGGAATTGACCGGAGTTTGAAAAGATGTCATTTGAATTCCTTCGGCACACCATCGAGTATGAGGCGCAACAGTTATTTAATTCGCCTTAGTGGTAGCTACTGGTTTATTATTACGTGACCATTCACTCCATGAACCCGTGTACAAAGTTGGTATTGGCAATCCAGCAGCATCCATCGCCAGGATCGTATGGCAAGCTGTAACACCAGATCCACAATGGACAATTGTTTTTGCGCTGCCAATTCCACCTGGTAATTCAACATATTTGCTCTTCAATTTTTCTGGCGACAAAAATCTTCCATTCTCATCAAGGTTATCAGTAAAAGGAATATTTATTGCCCCTGGAATATGACCTGCTATTAAATCTATTGGTTCATAAATCCCATCATACCTTTTTTCTTCCCTTACATCCACCACCGCGGAATTATTGTCTGCAGCTGCGGTTCCTGCTTCATCCATGGTTGCCGTGGGCAATAGCCACTCACTAACTTCATAGGCTTCTTTCTGCTGAACTTTTTCTTCACCGGCTGTGATTGGGAATCCAGCTTCTTTAGCTGCCTCGTATCCGCCATCAAGAACTTGCACTTTTTTATGGCCTATCGCACGAACCATCCACCAAAAACGAGCAGCGGCATTCGCTCCATTTTTATCATCGTAAACTATTACATGGGAAATCTTATCGATACCGAGTGTTCCGATGAACCTCGCAAATTCCCGGAGACCGGGTAATGGATGTCTTCCTCCCTGGGCCACATCAGTTTTTATGTCGGCAAGGTCTTTCTCGAGATCAACAAAAAGTGCCCCGTTTAAGTGTGCCTGTAAATATTTTTCCAGCGCATCGTTTCCGCTTCGGGCATCTATCAAAACTAAATTGTCATTCTTGTCTAACCCTGTCAACTCCGAAGGTTTTATAATCGGATAAAGTGTTTCTGCCATGTTGATTTAAATTGAAAAAATGTCCACTAAGGTATATGATTAGAGGTTTAAAGCACAGCTACTTTTCTTCATTTAACCTGCGGGATTTCAAATAAAAAACCCTGCATTTGCAGGGTCTCTATTGGAATAAGTTTTTTAATTCCAGGGGTAAAGTTTTTTCGAGGATATTTCTAAATTCCTTGAAACGTTTGGTTTTTTTGGGTTTGGCTTTCTACTGATATTGGATAAAAAAAGAAAGAAGTTGAGTGATACCGGATTTTTTATTGGCTTTTAAATGGATTTGGATATAATTCTTTGGATTTGGATAAAGCTATTTTCATTGGATTTGGACGATCAATGTTCCTCGAACATCAATCAACTTCTGGTACAAAGATATATCCGCAGATTGCCGTCAACAATAGCGGTATTGCTAAATTATTCGGGTAATGAATTTACGGGAACTATCGTAACTCTACGAACTGAAATTCGAAAATACACCACTTTTTAATAGGAAAGCAGGTAGCGTTTTAGTTGCTCATAGTCGGCAGGCATCCTTGTTGACTTCTTTTGCAGTTGTAATAAAGTCTTTACTACTTCGGGCAAGGCAACGCTTTCATCAATTATCGGTTCTACGACATCATAAAATTTCACCGGATGAGCCGTTTCCAAAAAGATGCCGCCCCCTGTAGATTCCTGCCTCTCCAAATATCGCTGCAAGGCAAGAAAACCCACAGCTCCATGGGGATCCATGAGGTAGTTGTACCCGGTATATGTTTTCTTTAAAATTTCCCTGGTTTCATTATCAGAAATTGAATAAGCAGTAAGAATACTTTTCACTGAATCAAATTGTTGATCAAAGAGATCAAGTATCCTGGAAAAGTTGCTTGGGTCGCCCACATCCATTGCATTGGATATTGTAACTAAGGACTTTTTAGCATTGTATCTTCCCGTTTCAAGATATTCGGGTACCACATCATTCGCATTACATGCTGCCACAAAATGCTGCACCGGTAAACCCGATGTATGCGCAAGCAGGCCTGCACAGATGTTCCCAAAGTTTCCGCTTGGAACACTAAAGACTGGCGGAGTTTGCTTTTGCGGCCATTGTTTGTATGCAAAAAAATAATAAAATTGTTGCGGCAACCAACGGGCAACGTTTATCGAATTTGCAGAGGTAAGAAAAAGTTCTTTATTCAATTGTTTATCCGCAAACGCTGTCTTCACCATATTCTGGCAATCATCAAAGGTGCCGTCAATTTCCAATGCTGAAATGTTCTTACCTAAAGTCGTTAGCTGCAATTCCTGCACGCTGCTTACTTTTCCTGATGGATATAGAATCACCACATTAATACCTTCAACATCAAAGAAGCCATTTGCAACGGCTCCGCCGGTATCGCCTGAAGTTGCCACCAGGACGGTTAACTTTTCGCGATAGTTGTTTGGTTCGTTCTCAACAAAGTAACCAAGGCATCTGCTCATAAACCTTGCACCCACATCTTTAAAAGCCAACGTCGGCCCATGAAAAAGTTCCAGGGAAAAAATATTATCACAAACCTTCACTAAAGGAAAATCAAAGTTGATTGTTTCATCAACAATCCTTTTAAGTTCCACTTCTGGAATTGTATCACCCACATAGGGCCGTATGACATTGAGAGCAATCTCAACATTAGAAAACTCTTCGATATTCTCAATCAATTCTTTATCTAACAAAGTAATTTTTTCAGGAAAATAAAGTCCTTTGTCGGGGGCAAGACCTCTAATGGTTGCCTCACGGAAGTCCGCTTTTGGTGAATTGTTTTTGGTACTGCGGTAAAACATTTTTTATTAATTGTTTCCTTTTCTTAAAACTAAAATTGTTGGAAAAGTGCTCGTGTAAAGGAAATCTCTATTCTAGGTGAATCAGGCTGCTACAATTATTCCTTCGTTATTGATTGTTGTGACATAGGTATAGTAGGCCAACCCGATCTTTTCATACACGTCTTTCATAATCGCTTCAATCCTGTTCGCTACAACTTCTTTCTCACACAACATGAAGATTGAAGGACCCGAACCAGATATTCCTCCTCCGAGAGCGCCGGCTTCAGCACTTTTTTTCTTCACCTCATCAAAACCCGGAATAAGCATACTGCGCACTGGTTCTATGATTACATCTTCTAATGAACGACTGATAAGTCCATAATCATTTTTCATAAAACCTGCCACTAGCCCGGCAATGTTTCCCCATTGTTTGATCGCATCTTTCAACAGCACTTCTTTCCGTAAAATTTCCCGGGCATCAGAAGTTTTTACTTCTATCTGCGGATGTACTACCGCCACGAACATTGGTGGCGCTGGTAAAGAAATTATATCTAAAGGAAAAATCGATCGTATGAGTGTGACGCCTCCATAAATGCAAGGAGAAATATTGTCCGCATGCTTCACCCCGGAGGCTAATTTTTCTCCCGCCATTGCAAAACGCACCAGGTCTTCTTTTGAAAAAATATTTCCCAGCAATTCGTTTGCTGCCACCACAGCTCCCGCCGCGCTGGCAGCGCTGGATCCTAAACCGCTCCCTGGCTTTATTTGTTTTTCTATCGTCAAATCAAACCCAATAACAGGATCAATCTCCTGCATCAATTCCAGCAATGCAACACCGGCAACATTCTCTTCAGGAATCTCGGGAAGATTGAACTGATCCGTGTGCCTGATTCGAATTCCAGGCTTTTCACTAATCGTCATCTCCATTATATCTTTTGGATCATTCAATGCAAGCCCCAGCACATCAAAGCCACAAACGAGGTTTGCAATCGTTGCGGGTGCATACACTTTTACTGATTGTGGCTTTCGCATTTCGCTGACAGAATCTGTTTCTTTCTTACTCTGGCTATTGTTCATCACCCTGGAATGTTTATGAAAATGTTTTTAATGTTCTAACTCGAAGGCCCCATTGCAGCCCTTATAATATCTGCAAAAACTCCAGAGGCAGTTACCTCTGCACCTGCGCCGGCACCTTTTATCACAAGAGGTTGTTCAATATAACGATTTGTGTAAAAAAGCACTGCATTGTCTTTTCCGTAGAGATGGTAGAAATCATGTTGTGGATCAATATGCTCGAGTCCAACCGAAGCTTTCCCATTTGATACTTAGCAACAAACTTCAATTTTTTACCAACTTCTTTTGATTTCAAAACAAGATTATAGAAATGGGCTTCATGTTTTTCCATCTCTTTATAAAAATTTTCTACATCGCCCTGCATACAGTCTTCAGGCATAAAAGGAATATTTACGATCTCGTCCATTTCCATTTTTTTGCCAGTTTCCCTGGCAAGAATCATGATCTTCCGCATCACATCCATTCCGCTTAAATCGAGACGTGGGTCGGGCTCGGTGTATCCTTCTTCCTGTGCCTGCCTTACTACTTTGGCAAAACTTATGTCACCATTATAATTGTTGAAAACAAAATTCAATGTACCACTTAGTACAGCTTCAATCCTGTTCACCTCATCGCCACTGCGCAACAAATCGTTCAAAGTGCCAATTACAGGCAATCCTGCGCCGACATTTGTTTCGAAAAGAAACAGGGCATTGAATTCTCTTGAAAGGTCCTTCAATTTTTTATAATACCCGTAAGAAGATGAGCAGGCTATTTTATTACAGGCAACGACTGAAATACTTTTTTGTAAAAAATGATCGTATGATCCCGCCACTTCATTGTTGGCAGTGACATCCACAAAAACAGAATTCCTCAGATTTTTATTCCTGATGCTGCCCACTAGATCTGACATATTGGTAGGGACTGCTTCATCAAGCAAAGATTGCCATTTTGAAAGATCTACACCATCGTCGTTAAATAACATCTTACGACTATTTGCAATTCCTGTAACTCTCACCTGCAAGCGTAAATGATCCATCAAATATTGCTGCTGCTGGTACAGTTGTGCAAGCAATTTACTGCCTACATTTCCTGTTCCGCTGATAAATAAATTTACTTGCTTGTACGTTGTCTCAAAAAATTCTTCATGCAATACGTTGATTGCTTTTTTTACATCACGCGTGGCAATCACAGCCGAAATATTTCGTTCGGATGAGCCTTGCGCTATTGCCCTTACGTTCACACCATTCCGGCCAATGACTCCAAACATTTTACCGCTTATACCCGGATGGCTCTTCATTCTATCACCAACCAGCGCAACGATAGACAGATCCTTCTCTACAAATAGCTGCTCTACTTTCCTGATTTGAATTTCATGCTCAAATTCCTGGTCTATCACTTGCTTAGCCTTATCGGCGCTTGACGCATTGATTCCTACACAAATAGAATGTTCTGAAGAACTTTGAGTAATCAGAATCACATTTATTTTATTCTCAGATAAAGATTCGAACAGCCTCTTTGAAAATCCGGGAATCCCAACCATACCACTGCCTTCGAGGCTTAAAAGAGCGATGTCGCTCACACTGGAAATTCCCCTGATACTCCTCCCGTTAGCCCCAATATCCTGGTGGATGAGTGTACCATGGTCACCTGGAGCAAACGTGTTTTTTATACTTACAGGAATACGCTTGTTCATGACCGGCTGCATGGTAGGGGGATAAATCACCTTTGCTCCAAAATGCGAAAGCTCCATGGCTTCCCGGTAAGATAGTTCGTGAATGATCTTTGCATTTGTCACCAGCCTTGGGTCGGCGGTCATCATCCCTGAAACGTCGGTCCATATTTCGACTTTTGAAACACTCATGGCAGCGCCGATAATTGCGGCTGTATAATCCGAACCCCCTCTGCCAAGTGTAGTTGTGTTGCTGTCTTTATCGTTAGCGATAAATCCAGGAATCACGCAAACAGGCAAACTCATTGTACCAAAGAATTCAATAATTTTCTTATCAGTTATTGGGAAATCGACAACTGCTGAACCAAAATCTGAGTTGGTGGTGATGAGTTCTCTTGAGTCCTTCCAAGTATTTTCAATCCCCAGCGATTTTAATTTCTCTGAAAAAATTTGTGTTGAAAGAAGTTCGCCGTAGCTAATGATTATGTCTCTTGTTCTCATGGAAAGTTCCCGGAGAAGAAAAACTCCATTGCAGATATCCTCTATTTCGTTGCAACGCTTTTTTACTCTACTCAACATGCTACTTTGTTTGTCAAGCGGGATCAACTCTCTTACTGCCGTGAGATGCCGTCCTTCGATAACATGCAATTTTTCCTTATAACCAGGATCGCCATTTGATGCAAGAGCAGCCGCTTCCAACAGGCTGTCCGTTATACCTCCAAAAGCAGACAGAACAACCACGATCTTGTGGTCTTGCTTCATCGCCTCTCTTACTATATTAACGACCTTATTTATATTTTCTGAATTAGCTACGGAGCTGCCCCCGAATTTTAATACCTGCATAAGAAGAATTTGAACGAAAATTTAGAACACATGTAGTGCATGACGATTATTGATAAAAAGCTGTTCGCCAACAAGGCAATTTTGGATATAATTAACCCTCACGGGTAATGGGAGACATGAATGTCGTAAATTCTGCTTTTATATACTTTCCCCCAATGATATGGTTATGATGATACGTCATGGAAAATCGAAATTAGTATAATTGATCGTAATGCGAAAATATGATCATTCGCAACACGAAATTCTAACGTTTTTAACGAACATCTACATTTTTTGGCACGGCCAAAAGCACAAGTTTTTTTCGGCGCCGTGTTTTTTGATTAATTTTAAAGCTTAAAACTTGCTCTATATTTTACACCGCAAAATGCCAAAAAATATACAGCATCATTAGATTGAAACGATTTTTCAGACCATAGCCATGACCCTTGTTACGATGCAGCCAGATTCGAAAAGAACTTCCACTTCAAAAAAAATTGCTGGTTATTTGTTAGACATCGGAGCAGTAAAGTTTGATGTTAAAAAGGGATTTACCTGGACTTCGGGAATACAATCTCCCATTTATTGCGATAACAGAATCATTAATTCAAGGATTGAAGTGAGGCGGGCTGTAGTAGATGCATTTGTGGAAATCATAGAAAATAAAAAAACCGATCAGCCTGATATTATTGCAGGGGTCGCAACAGGGGGGATCACCTATGGGGTCTTAGCAGCGGACAAACTCAGTCTACCATTCATCTATGTAAGAGAGAAAAAAAAAGAGCACGGCATGATGAAAGCTGTAGAGGGCGAGTACCACACGGGTGATAAAGTAATCCTGGTGGAAGATCATATTTCAACCGGAGGAAGTAGTTTGAAAGCAGTCGAACATTTGAGAGACGAAGGTTTAAGTGTGATTTGCCTCATCAGCATAATGACTTACGGTTTTGACAAGGCAAGAGACAGTTTTCAACAGGCAGGCGTTGAATATGAAAGTATTTGTGATTTGGACGTTGTGATTGATGTAGCAAAAGAAAAAGGGTTCATTAATCCATCAGATATAGATACGATTCTAAAGTTTCGAAAATCTCCAAAGGACTGGCACCCTAACGTATGAAAAGTTCTGTTTTTCAATCTATCTGACTTCTATTTTGATCGAATATGGAGAGTGGCGTTTTGTCAACTGCATCCTGAAAAAAATATAAACGATATTTTTGAAGTATTTTCAAAAGGATGCGAACTGCAGTATTCTAATTTTAATTTAATTTTCGAGAATGGATAATCATGTTTCCCACGGACTGCTAAATTTCAGAAACTATGTTGGTATAAAATTTCAATTATACAACAGTCTCTTTACATCCCTGCCGTTTCACCGAATTGAAAAAACAGGAATTCTGTTGTCTCTCTTTGTAAATATTTGCGAGGAAGGATACAAAAAGAAACTGAGCCCTGATGAAATCATTGAAGACTTTTTTAAGAAGCATACTTCATTCACATCAGAGCCGGATCAAATCGACTTGCTATTCAGATTTATTCAATTTGTAGAACGCCAGGTTGTACTGTTTGATGCGCTTGAGGATGCGGCGTTCATTCACGTGCAGGACGTGAACGGAGCTGGCACCCTGAAACAATTAGAACTTGAGGTGATCCAGCATAAGAAAGAAGAAGGTCTGGCAAAAAAACTCCAGGACTTTTCCACTGAACTTGTTCTTACCGCACACCCAACTCAGTTTTATCCCGGATCGGTGCTGGGAATAATAAATGATCTTTCTAAATCAATCAAAGAAAATAATGCAGCCCAAATTAATATGTACCTGCAACAGTTGGGTAAAACACCTTTCTTCAAAAAAGAAAAACCTACGCCTTATGATGAAGCACTGAGTTTGCTATGGTACCTGGAAAACGTTTTTTTTGCTGCGGGAGGACGAATATTGTCTTTCTTAAAAAACCAATTTCCTGATGCAATCAATCCCAACAATCCAGTCTTTAAAATGGGCTTTTGGCCAGGCGGGGACAGGGACGGAAATCCTTTCGTGAATTCAGATACCACGCTGAAAGTTGCAGATGCTCTCCGCGGCGGAATCATCAAATGTTACTATCTCGAAATAAGAAAACTCAGGCGCAGGTTGACCTTTAAGAAAGTAGAAGTGTTGCTGGCGGAACTTGAGACACAGTTATACAACAACATATTTATTCCCGGCAACCGTACCCGACTGTCAAAGGAGGATATCCTTGGAACTCTGAATACTATAAGGGAAACTCTAATCTACCAGCACAATGGATTATTTCTCTACCTGGTTGACAATCTAATAAACAAGATTCATGTATTCGGTCTGCACTTCGCCTCTTTAGACATCAGGCAAGACAGTTCCATTCACAAAAAAGTTTACCAGCAATTGGCAGCGGATGCAAATGTGATTCCTGCGAATTATAATAAGTTGTCGGAAGAAAAAAAGATTGAACTGCTCACAAGTATTACTGATACACTCCAGCAAAAGGAGTACAAAGATCCAGTGATAAGCGATACCCTGGAAAGTATAAAGACTATTAAGGTGATCCAGGAATTCAACGGAGAACCTGGCTGCAACAGGTACATCATAAGCCATAGCAGCAGCGCGTTAAATGTGTTGGAAGTGTATGCTCTTTTTATTTTGTGTGGATGGAAAAAAACAGAAATGGCCGTTGACATCGTGCCACTTGTAGAAACAATCAACGATCTGCAAAATGCAGAAAACATCGTGAGGACTTTGTATGAAAACATAGTGTACCGTGCTCACCTAAAAAGAAGAAACAACAGGCAAACGATCATGCTTGGATTTTCGGATGGCACCAAAGATGGTGGTTACCTGATGGGCAACTGGAGTATTTATAAAACCAAAGAAAGCCTCACTGCTGTTTCCAGGGAATTTGGTATTGATGTTATTTTCTTCGACGGCCGAGGAGGTCCTCCGGCAAGGGGCGGCGGTAAAACTCACAAGTTTTATGCGTCCATGGGTAAAAACATCGAGAATAAAGAAATACAATTAACGATACAGGGGCAGACAGTCAGTTCAAACTTCGGAACGGTAGAAACCGCACAGTTCAATATCGAACAACTCATTCATGCAGGAATTTCGAACGATCTTTTTTCAAAAAATATTACACTCGAACCACGTGAAGAGGCACTGTTACAACAACTCGCAGATATTAGTTACGACTCTTATCTGAATCTTAAAAACCATCCTGACTTCATCGATTATCTCACGCAAATAAGCCCTTTGCAATTTTACGGAAAAACAAATATTGGAAGCCGGCCATCAAAACGCGGTGCATCCACTAAATTAAATCTTGAAGATCTTCGGGCTATTCCTTTCGTGGGAGCGTGGAGCCAGCTCAAGCAAAATGTAACGGGCTACTATGGCGTGGGCACCGCTCTTAAAAAACTTTATGAAGAAAAAAAGTTTGACCGCCTAAAAGCTCTCTATCAAAATTCTTTGTTTTTCAAAACTCTCATTGATAATTGTGAGATGGCGATGAAAAAATGTTTCTTTCCCTTGACGGAATATTTGTCAAAAGATCCGCGCTATGGCGAAATATGGAACATGATTTACCAGGAATATTTGACCACTGAAAAATATCTTTTGCGGCTAAACGACACAAACGAACTGATGGCTGAATACCCTGTGGAAAAAGCTTCCATAAGCATGCGGGAAAAAATTGTACTTCCACTCGTCACCATTCAACAATTTGCCATTGCGGGAATTAGAAAAATGGGGAAGGAGACGCCAAATGATAATACCAAAGAGACTTTGGAAAAACTTGCCATGCGATGCTCGTTTGGAATTATAAATGCAGGTCGAAATTCTGCATAGAGAATTTAGAACGACTTCTGCTTTTTTTATGAGGAAGATACCCTGTTTGTAAACTGTTTGAAATCTCTTCTACTTTCTCTCTGGCCTTTTCCTCATCTTCTGCATGAAGAACTGACCGGATGGTGTCTCGTATCCTCTTCAGCAAATCGTTCGGAGAATGAAGGTACTCATCGCCTGGAGTTATTGATTTGATTTTATAGTTATAAAATCAACTCTATCATTCTTCATAAGTTCTTTTATAGGTATAATACTGAAAAAAAGTCGTACAATCTTTTTGCCAAAACAGATTCAAGTACGTTTGTAAATGGAGCGGGAAATTAACTATCGGTTGAATTCATTTGCACTATTAGACTCCTGTAATTCTTTTTTTATATTCAGCGAGCGCATCTGTCAATCGCTCTTTTGCAGTCGTATCTCCCGGTACATTGTGTGAAGGATGGATGTAAAGCTTAACCCCGCGTTCAGCAAGGATTTCAGCGACAGTGGTGATTGTCATCCACACCGCAGTGACGAATGCAAGTGTTGAAACCGGGCCGATTTTGTCTACATGATTTTTTAATGGCACGCTGGCGTCTTCAATGGGTACGCAGGTGTCAACCACAAGATCGGCGAGTTGAAAAATATTCTTACCACTGCTATGGCGGGTTTGCTTTCCCTCCGCTTCCTTTGCAGATCCAAAGACGATCACCTTCATTCCCTGTTTTTTTGCCTCAATTGCTACGTCAATATTTACTGCATTGATACCGGTATGAGAAAACAGCCACATGCAGTCGCGGGAATCGAATGTGTAGCCTTTCATAATTTCTGTTCCATATCCTTCTACTCTTTCAAGGAAAACAAAATTGTGCACACTCATTCCTCCAACAATATTTGTAAAAAAAGTAAGTGGCAATTCAATCATAGGATGAAATCCCACAAATCCACCAATCCGTGGATACATTTCTTCAATGGGGATAGTGGCATGCCCGCATCCAAATGTGTGGACCCATCGGCCAGCCTGTATGGTATCAGCCATCAGCTCTGCTGCTTTTTGAATGTTTTCAAGTTGTGTGTCTTCAATCTTATCCATGATGGACCTGGCATTTTGCAGCCATTGTTTCGCAAGCATTATGTTGAAATTTTAATTGTTTTGAAAATTCTTTATCCTCTTTAATCGGCAGATTTATGAATCATCCGTCTCATCAAAAATAAAATAATAAACATACAGGCGACACAAAAGATCACAACAACCGGCAGACTGCGGATGGTGTACTGACTGGCCACGATGCCAAAAATATAATTGATAAGAGAGTTACCGGTGAGAGCAATGACCAGTGCGATGCTGAATGCAGTTCCCGAGAGATCCTTGTAAAGCTGTCCCAGATAGCCAAGCACAACGGGAAAGCCTGCAGCAAAGCCCGCACCTACAAATATCAGTGCGGTGAATGCCACACCATAAGATGAAGTAAATGCAAGGACTGCATTGCCCAACGCAATCAACAAAAGCGAAACGAAAAGCACGGGCATTGAAGAACTTTTTTTCAGTAACGATCCCAGCAGCAAACGTGCGACAGTAAGTCCTACTACGGTGAAAGAAAGTGCATAAAGCGCTTTGTCCGGAGGAGCGTGAATTTCTCCTTCAAGAAAAGTTGTTGTCCAGTTGTTGATGAGTCCCTCAATTCCACTTTCGAAAAAAAGGAAAAAGCTCGTCAGCAATAAAGCAGGCTCTTTCAAAAGTTTGATTCCGGCTTTTAGTGGAAATCCCTGCGCCTGTTTGGGTGCCGGAAATTTTATTAAAAAAATATAGACAACCGTCATTAACATGAATAGCGCAATACCGGAAACGATAAAAGAAAATTCAAAATGCTTCGACAAAATACCCAGCAGCAAAGGCATACCCAATGCGCCAATTCCAAAAAACACACCGAGAAGACTCAGGTTTGCTCCTTTATCTTCTGCACTGATGTCGGATACCAATGAGTTAGCGCCGCCGTTGAGAATTCCACCAGCGAAGCCGGCAATGAAAATGCATATTTGCAAAATGAAAAACGAGCTGGTAATGATGAGTCCTTCCAAAGCAGAAGCGGCAAGTATGACACTGGTGGCTAATAAAAATTTGTAACCATACCTGTCCACAAAGGGTCCGAATATCAATGAGCCCGCAAGCAAACCTATTGGAAGGAGCGAAACAAGACCTCCTTTTTTTAGATCTCCAATTTGAAATTTTTCGGTAAGCACAGGCAGGATCGAGCCCAATGAAATGAAGAGTATTCCAAATAGTAAGATGGAAATACAGGCCGCTGCAAAAACCTTTTTCCGTTTGTACATGCTTTTATATAATGTGATCGTTCAATGCCAAATAACCTGCGCCATAAAGGCCCGCCTCACTCCCGAGAGCAGAACCTTCCAAAGTGACTTGTAAAATACTGATAGGTTGCGCCCATTTTTTCGCCTCTTCATAAATTGCATCCAGGAACTTCAGCGCCGGACCAAATACACCTCCTCCAAAAATTATTTTTTCCGGGTTGAATATACTTACAAGATTGGCGACTGCCATACCCCAATATTCAATTGCAATAGTGACAACCTTTCTCGCTAACAAATCATTGGAATCATAAGCGTCGAAAACATCTTTGGCAGTGAGAGAAGAAACCTTATTTTGAAGAATACTTTCATTATGATTTTCCATCCATTCTTTTGCTACCCGCACAATTCCTTCTCCTGATGCTGAATATTCAAAACATCCACAAGCAATATACTTTTCTTGAAATGGTTTTTGCAAAGCCATCCAACCTATCGAGCCTGCGATATCATTGCTTCCATGGAGTACATGGCCCCCAGCCAGGATTCCAGCGCCAATGCCAGTTCCGACCGAAAGAAAAATTGCATCACTACACCCCACCGCATTTCCTTTCCACACTTCACCAAGAATATAACAGGACCGGTCACTTTCAATTTTTATGGTAAGCTCTTTATCGGAAAGACCATTTTTCAGTTCCTTCCGCAAAGGATAATCCTCCCACCCCGGAATGTTTGGTAACCATACTTTTCCTGTCTTTGAATAGGCAATGCCCGGAACGCAGATGCCGAGGGCAAAAACATGGAGATCTCGTTGTTGGCTTTTCCGCAACAATTCATTCGCCATTTCAATGACGAGCAGTGCCACTTCCTTTCCTTTTCTATTTTCGAGCTGTCTTCTGTCACTGGAAATTATTTCACCCTCATCATTGAATAACGCAGCAGCAATTTTAGTTCCTCCAAGATCAATGGCTATTACCGGCATGTCCCAAAATAATTGAATGGTCAAGATAAGACGAAACATGGAATATCTTTTCGGCAATCCGAAGTGGGTGCATTTCAAATTGTCGCACCGATGGCATGTTACAAATTCCTCTAAAAATAACCGCAGAGAAAAGAGTTAGCAGAGTTTACGCTGAGATTAAATATTTGTTGTACTCTGCGTTAACTCATTTTTCTCACTTCTCTGCGGTAAAAGAAATTTTCAAAGCGACAATTTGA
>JBDSGZ010000081.1:0-3688 GCA_039918735.1 Ginsengibacter sp. | reverse complement strand
AAATAATTTCAGTACGAGTGACGATGGCGAGCCGGCTGGCACTGCAGGTAAACCGATACTTGGTCAGATAGATTCCAAAAACCTGACTAACGCACTTGTTGTTGTCGTGCGTTATTTTGGTGGTACGCTTCTGGGCATTCCTGGTTTAATAAATGCTTATAAAACTTCTGCCTCTCTTGTGCTGCAATGCACGCCAATCGTACAAAAAACTATTGAAGAAAACTTCGTATTGGAGTTTGATTATACTTCTGTGAATGAGGTAATGCTAATCCTGAAACGATATAATTGCACGATTCAAAAGAATGAGATTCAATTATTTTGTAAAATAGAAACCGGTATTCCAACAAATAAAAAAGATGAAATATTAAGTGCATTGGGCAATCTTCCAAACATCTTAATTAGTCCGGTGAAAAAGTGATGTAAAAATTACGCAACTATCAAATTTTAAAACGATCGCTTACGACGAGATCTTTGCTTCCGGGTGAATACTTATAAAACCCCTCACCGCTTTTCACCCCGAGACAACCGGCTGCAATCATATTTACCATCAACGGACAAGGGGCATACTTGGGATTTCCAAATCCTTCCTGCAAGACTTTCAGTATCGAGTTGCAAACATCGAGACCGATAAAATCGGCAAGCTGCAAGGGTCCCATCGGATGCGCCATACCGAGTTTCATTACAGTATCTATTTCTTCTACACCTGCTACTCCTTCATATAAACTATAAATTGCTTCATTGATCATCGGCATTAAAATCCTGTTCGAAATGAAACCTGGATAATCTTTTACTTCACAGGGTACTTTGCCAAGCTTCCTGGCGAGTCCGATTATTTGCGTTGTGATTTCTACTGAAGTAGCATAACCGGTAATGACCTCTACCAGCTTCATGACGGGAACCGGGTTCATAAAATGCATCCCAATAACCTGTAAAGGACGGGAAGTAACCGAAGCTATTTTTGTTATGGAAATCGAAGAGGTATTGGAAGCAAGGATACAATTCTTTGGAGCCGACTCATCCATTTCTTTGAAAGTCGAAAACTTCAACACAGCATTCTCTGACACAGCTTCTATCACGAGGTCTGCACCCTCTACTCCGGAAGGTATGGATGAAAAGATTTTGATATTTTTCAACGCAGCAGATCTTTCTTCATTGCTAATAATGCCTTTGGTGATTTGTCTTTCTAAGTTCTTTTCAATAACACTTATGGCATTGTCCAGTTGAGTTTGGGAAACATCAACCAACCGGACTTCAAAACCATGCTGCGCAAACAAATGTGCGATACCAAGTCCCATCGTTCCCGCGCCAATGACTGCCACTTTTTGAATCATTAAAAACGATTTTTAAAATGTTATAAAAATGTTGTTATTCTAAAATTAATAGACTTTCTCAATTTAGTATTTAAACTTGTTCTCTGAGTTTTTATCTACAAAAAGACAGGAAACAAATTGATAGCTTTTTTTCAGTTTGTAGGAAAGGAAAGATTGAATATTTGAGAACTTGTTTCTCTAAAATGTTAGGCAAACTTATCTTCTAAAATGTCTGGATTAAAAAATTATTTTTGAAATCAATCCCCACTCGTCATGAAAAAAATCCTTTGCATCATTCTGACTCTCGCTTCGTTGAATACCTTTTCGCAAGGAAAATTTAAACCAAATTCTGCCCACGAAAACTTTTTCAGGTGGGGAGGCAAAGCAGGCGTGAACATCAACAAAATTGACGGGCAATCTTACAAGTCTGGCTTTAACTATAATTTTTTGCTTGGAGGTTTCATGCAATTCAATGTGTCCAGGCGATTTGGTCTTCAGCCGGAAATTAATTTTGTTCAATCTTCGGCAGCCTTTACCAACGATGCTTCCGATGTATACGATGATATCTTCAGAGATGCTTCACAAAGAAAAGCAAAGCTTAATTACGTGAAAGTGCCACTACTGCTGAATGTCAATATTGGATCCAGCAAACGAGTAAAGCTTCAACTCGGACCACAATTCGGTGGATTGCTCAATCAGACCGTTGATAGCCTCCGCAACGAAGGAAATATTTTTAAGAAATCTGATCTCTCGGCGGTTGGCGGTCTTTGGATACAAATCCCTTTTATAAATCTGGGTGCCCGGTATGAAATCGGACTAAATAATATAAATGATATCGACAACCAACAGAGGTGGAGGAGCCAGGCATTCACCATATTCGCAGGGTTTACATTTTAGTTTTCCGTGGTCAGTTTCAGATAAAGCCTCGCTGATTAGCGGGGCTTTTTGTACATTCAGGATCACAATTAATTTCTATGCTTGATGTCCCAATTGAAAATTTATTTCTAATTGATATTGAAACAGTATCAGGAGTACAAAACTTCCAACTTTTGCCAGATGAATGGAAAGAGCTTTGGACCGAAAAGGTTTCCAAAAATCTTCCCCCGGATACAACGGCCGAAAAATATTATCCTGCCCGGGCTGCTATACTGGCCGAGTTCGCGAAAGTCGTGTGTATCAGTATAGGATATTTTAGAAAAGAAAACGATAGCTACCAACTAAGGATAAAATCTTTTTGTTCCGACAATGAAAGTACTGTACTTGGAGAATTTTCTGAGTCGCTGAAACAATTATATTTAAAAAATTCCCGATGGATTTTCACAGGACACAATATCAAAGAGTTTGACATTCCATTCCTTTGCAGAAGAATGCTTGTAAACAATATTGCAATTCCAAAATACCTGGATTTCCAAAAATTAAAACCCTGGGAAACTCCTGTTTTAGATACGCTGCATCTTTGGCGTTTTGGAGACTATAAGCATTATACTTCATTGAAACTTTTATGCGCTGTGCTGGGAGTGCCGTCTCCAAAAGATGACATCGACGGCAGTAAGGTTGGAGAAGTTTTTTGGACTGAAAAGAACCTCGGCCGCATATCAAGATATTGCGAAAAAGATGTGGCAACTGTAGCGAATGTGATACTTCGGTTTAAAAATTTACCGTTGCTTGCAGAAGATCAAATTATTTCTTGCTAAAATCCGATGGCGAATCGGTGGACGGATTCTGTTGAGAATTGATGCTACAATTTTTCCTTTTCGTTCGTCAGTACATTTATCACTTCAAGTCCCTTGATCGTTTCAAGCCGTTCTTCACCCGAAAGAAACGAAAGGGAATAATCCTGGTTTCTACTTTCTCTAAACTTACTCTCTTTGAATGCTTCTTCCACAGAAAGTCTTTTCACTTTTTCATTTAGTAAATCTTTTCTAACAAAAAAAGCGTTGTTGCCGGCAAGTGTACAACCGACTAGAACATAGCCCTTGGCTGAAGCTGCTTCAGTAAGAGCGCTTAACGAAGCTCCAAAAAATAGATTGCTATAATGGGCTTTCGTTCTCATAAAATCTTTTCTGTATGGAACTGTTATTGCCCGCGCCGGACCGAAAACACTATTGTATTCTACGATTATGATAGCCGGGTTCAACTTTGCAAAATCCAACTCCTTCAAAATAAAATAATCATTCCCATCAATATCGATAGACAATAATCCAATATTGGAAAGACCACTTTCAGACAATAATTGATTTATATTGTCTGTGTCTATAAAAGCTGATTTGTGCCTAAGGGTATATTTCCAATACCAATTTCGGCGCTTTAGCCTGCTTATAGATTTGACAGAAGAATCCATTATAAAACCCGACCAGTTGTTATTCATCATTAAAAAC
>JBDSGZ010000080.1:0-5856 GCA_039918735.1 Ginsengibacter sp. | reverse complement strand
CCATTGCCCAGGTTACTCTTTCTTCATGATCTTCATTTAACACTACCCAATGCAGGTGTGCTGCATCATACCTGATATTTGTTGCGACCCATGTGAATGCAGCACGAACTTTCTCGTTTTCTTTTGTAAAATGTTTGGTGATGTAGGAGGCAATATCTGAAGTACTATTGGCCTGAGAAGAAGGAATACTTAATGCAATTCTATCCACTGTTGAATATACATTCATGCTCTGTGACTGGCATTGAAAGGCGCAAATCAAAAAGCAGGATATCACGGACAGCAACTTCATACTCTAAAGTTAAAAATTTCCTTCCGAAAAGATTGCTGCAAAAAGCCAAGACCATTTTTAAAAGAAACTGATCATCCCGTTGAAATCAGCCATTGAACTGGGCATTAACAAAAGCTTACAATTCTTACGTTAATCTTTTTTCGCTTCTTCATTTCTGATATGTTAGAACGGCTGTAAATCCCGGATCTACCAACATTATGAAAAAGCAAATTTTACTCATTGTTGCCATCTCAATATCATCCTTCTCTTTCGCCCAAATGACACCAGCTTTTGGCGTGCGAGCAGGGGTATCTTACGCAGGAGTAAGGGGAGATGCTGCAGATAATCTTAACAAACTTCTGGATTTTACCGGCGGTGCAATTAAGCCTTCCAATTTTACAGGATTTTTTGCGGGGGCTTATGCGGCCATACCGGTTTCCGATATCGTTTCGGTAGAGCCCGGTTTGTACTATTCTCAGAAGGGTTATGAACTTAATGGCGCACTCGACCTGAAAGGTGTTGAATTTTTGGGAGCCAATGCAAAGGCTGCACTTCAACTGCAATACATTGATGTGCCTGTTTTGCTAAAAGCTAATTTTGGTGGATTACAATTGTTTGCAGGTCCGCAGTTTTCATACCTCACTCATGCTGATCTTCGCACAACTGCAGGTATTTTAGGAGTCAATCTATTGGACAAAAAAATCGATGCCACTTCGCAATTCAATAAATGGGATGTAGGGGTGACCGGCGGGATAGGTTACCAGTTGACTAACGGTCTAAACCTGACGGCATCCTACGATTATGGATTAATGAAAATGGATGCCAACCAGAATGTGAAATCCTACAACAGTGCTTTTAAATTTGGAATTGGCGTCACCTTTTAAAAGTAATATCTGTTAACTTCGATACCCGGCTCACACCGGGTTTTTTAATTTCTCCCGCAAAAAAAGAGATTTCTTTTAAAAAATATTATGAAAATCTTCAGCTCGTTTTTTACAATTGCATTGTGCATTATTATTTCCTCAGCGACTTTAAAGGATAAGCCTGGTAAATGGATTTCCCTTTTTGATGGAAAAACTTTTAGCGGATGGAAAGTTGGAAATCACTCAGAAACTTTCAAAATAAAAGATGGAGAAATCGTGGTGAATGGTGAGACGGCACATTTGTTTTACGTGGGAGATGTTGAGAATCACAACTTCAGAAATTTTGAATTTAAAGCAGATGTAATGACGCTGCCGGGATCGAATTCAGGGATCTACTTTGCTACTCAATACCAGGAAGAGGGCTGGCCTGCGAAAGGATATGAAGTGCAGGTGAATAATTCACATATTGATTGGCGCAGAACCGGTGGCCTGTATGCCGTTGATGATGTAAAAGAGCAATATGTAAAGGACAACGAATGGTTCACTGAATACATTAAAGTGGAAGGAAAGCATGTGATCATTAAAATAAATAATAAAGTGGTTGTTGATTACACTGAGCCGGAAAATGTTCAGCGCCCTCCCGATATGGCGGGAAGGAAAATTGCTGACGGAACTTTTGCCTTACAAGGCCATGACCCTAAAAGCACCGTCTATTTTAAAAATATTATGGTCAGGCCGTTGCCTTAATTCTAGAGTACGTCAGTAGTTTTTAGACTCCTTTCGTATGGTTCTTAAAGCGCCTTCTGATTAAACGTCAGGTTGATATCGATAGCATTTCAAAATTTCCACAACATCTGGAAGCGACGTTCGCAACTCTTATGGACAAGCTGCCAGGATGGGCTTTATGAAATAAAGTGTGAGGGTAAAAACCCGAAACTTTTTATCTTCAGTCCCAACTCTACATTATGAATAAAATTTTTTCTCTCTTGGCGTTTGCGTTCTTAGTTCTTTCTGCAAACGCACAAAAATATCCTGATAGCTATACGGATGGAAAATTTATAACCGTGAATGGCGCAAAACTTTATGTGGTCATTGTGGGAGAGGGTGATCCAATGATAATAATTCCGGGTGGACCGGGCGGTGCTCATCCGGGTTATCGCAGCTTTGACAGTCTTGGCAAAGATAACCAACTCATTTTTTACGATGCATTTGGCAGAGGCAAAAGTGACACTGCAACAGACTTAAAAGATTATTCTCTTGCCCGTGATATTGAAGATGTGGAAGGACTTCGGGTGGCATTGAAACTGGACAAATTAAATGTGCTTGGTCATTCCTATGGAGGTGTAGTTGCGCAGGGTTATGCTGTGAAATACCCTTCCCATGTAAATCATTTGATTCTTGCCAATACATTCCACAGCTTCATTATGTGGCAGGCAAATGACGACAATAGTAATCACGAAATAAAAACCAACTACCCGGAAGTATGGGATTCACTCATGATCATCAGGGAGCGTGGTGCTGTATCCAGCGACCCGGAGCACCGGAGATTATACGCCAAAGTTCCCTACGGATTTCTTTATGCTTACAATCCCGACAACTTTTTAGGTCGCGGAGGAAAGCCTTATCCGAATCCTTTCAATTCCATGCTTTACTACCAAATGGTAGGCAAAGACGGAGACTTCATTGTGGGTAGTGATATCGGGACGTTTGATTTTAGGAAAGATCTGAAAAATTTAAAAATGCCGGTGCTCATTTATGGTGGCCGCTATGATCGTGTCGCAGTTCCCTCAATGATGGTAAAGTATAAAGAATATTGTCCGCAGGCAAAGTTTGTGATGTTCGAAAAATCCGGTCACAATCCGCAGGTGGAAGAACCGGAACAATTATTTTCTTTGATTGAAAAATTTCTGCACGAATAATTTTCCGGAGACCTGCTACTTTTCTATTTGTCTTTCAGCCTGTACTTTCTATTGACCTTGGGATTATTAAAATACTCATCCAGTTCTTTGGTGTCTGTGTCGTCTTCCACAACAGGCACGTCGATGAGTTGCAATTGAACCTGCTTCAATTCATCCTTTAGACGTGTGGTTTTCTTTACGATGTCCTGATCTTTATCGCCAACGAGAATATTATCCGTGATGAGGTATTGCAATCTTTTAATATCACTTCTTACAAGAGAGGCAGAATTTTGTTCATAGTTTTTTGACGGGGCCACTGCCTCTTTTACGGGTACTAAAGCAACTCCAACACTCGGTAAAATTTTTCCGGTCGTTTGTCCGCCACCCTCAGGAAGTGATGAAAAGATAGTACCTCCCAAAGCAGTGGATGCGGAGGTAAGATCGAACGTGGTACGCGTGTTTTTAGTCTTTCGTATTTTTTGATCAAGAATTCGGAACGTGCTTTTTAATTGAACAATATATTTTTCGATCGTTGCAACGATACCGTTATACTCGATCAATCTTTGAGGAAAATTTATGGTCTGATTCACCGTAATTTTTACAAGAGCAGTATCACGATTAAAAAATTTATCTACTCCGATGAAATACACATTTAGGACGCGCTGGTTTTCACTAGCATCTGCTTTTATGAAATCATAGGACGGAGACCATGTGAAATCATCTCCGCATTTTGTGACTGGCGTTAAAGAATAAATCGGGAAATTGCTGAAGTAGGTTATAGATTCCAGGGGAAAACTGCCTTCATCACATTGAAGTTTGAAACTCAAAGTATCTCCCTCGTCGATAGACAGAGATCCTGTTACTGTTGGCTTCACCCTGGAAGGAATAATTTCTGTGTTGTAAAAAACAAGTGTGAAAGCCGTATCCATCCTGTCAGCAGCATCGTCAAGGTTTTGTACGCCAAGGCTCACTTTGTAGTCTTTGTCATATTTCAGCTTGCCAGAAAGAAAAAAGGATCTGTCTGCCTTGAACTTCAGTACTCCATTATCCTTGTCTATTTTGAGGCCAACTGGAGAATTTTTCAGGTACCAAAAATACTGTGTAGGATCTTTATTGATCTCAAAATGATAGTCCAGCGTCGAATCCACGTGCAGCGTAAAATAAGGAGTAAAGTTTTTAATTCGTAGAACGGTATCTTCTTTTTTAATGAAGATGGTATCTTCAAAAATTTGACTCTTGCTACATAACGGAGATAAGAATAGAAATGCTGAAAATATTATCACCGCGAAGAATACTGGCTTATTTTTTATCATTCCAGCAAAAATATAAAACTCTGACTTCTAATATGTATAAATGTCAGGGGTTAACATACCTAAAACCAAACGAGTAGTTAATTTTTCCCTTCAAGATAGTTACACTGGCTCAAAGAGCCTAGACGAAGAAACAACGGTAAGCCTGTAATCTTCTGAATTTTTAATTCCCGCTTACAAAAAAATCCCATTGTGCATGCATAGAAGTCTGACGCGATGGGACTTCGCAGTATTTCCTGCTGGTTAAGCATCACATTTTTTGGGATATCATTTTTAGATGAGGAAGTGAGAAGGTTGGAAAATTTGATAACGGTATTATGACCAAAAGAAATTTTGCTATTGCGCAATTCAGAAATTTTTTGCGCTTCGGCAGAGTTTAAGGAAAGAACGAAAAAAGTTGCAATTACACAAATTTTATTCCAAAAAAACATATCGTTATTTTTACACATAAAGTTACACCTATAAAAAAGAAAAAACATAATGTCTTTAGGCCAGCGTTTACAACAAAAGCTATTACAGAAATTATCACCTCAGCAAATCCAGTTAATGAAATTGCTGCAGGTTCCCACCGCTCACCTCGAAGAACGAATCAAGGAAGAACTTGAAGAAAACCCCGCACTCGACACAGCGGAAGATGGACATGATGAAAATTATGAGGAGCCTAAAGATGAATTCGAAACTGAAAATGATGAGATTGATGGCAGCGAATCAGATTACGATAACATTGATATAAGTGAGTATGTAAAGGATGGAGATGACGAAGTGGGAGACTATAAGCTTCGGGATGATCATTATGGGGATTCTGAAGAAATTAAAACCATTCCACACAGGGTAGAGACCTCTTTTTACGATACGTTGAAGACCCAACTCCTGATGCTGAATTTGGATGAGAGGCAAAAGAAAATCGCAGAGCATATTATTGGGAGCATAGATGATGATGGGTATCTCCGCAGAGAGAATGCTGCCATTGCAGATGACCTGGCTTTCAGGCAGGGCATTGATTGTACCGAAGAAGAAATCGGCGAGCTGGTGCATTTGATTCAACAATTTGATCCGCCAGGGCTTGCAGCAAGAAATTTACAGGAATGCCTCTTGTTGCAATTGAAAAGAAAAGAGGCGGAAGGAAAATATGTAAAAGTTGCCAGGCAAGTAATTGAGAATTATTTTGAAGAGTTTACCAAGAAGCATTACGAAAAAATACAGCGAGGGCTGGACCTCACGGACGATGGCATAAAAGAAGTGATCAATAAAATTATCCGCCTGAACCCCAAACCAGGAGGACAGGTGGGAGAAACAAACAAACTGCAGAGCTATGTAATTCCTGATTTTTTCATAATCAACAATCATGGTAAACTTGAGGTGACTCTCAATTCAAAGAATGCACCAGATCTAAGGATCAGTGAAGGATATAGAGATATGCTCAAAGACTATGACAAGGGAGCTAAAAAAGACAAACGCCAGAAAGAGGCTGTTCTTTTTATCAAACAAAAAATAGACTCCGCAAAATGGTTTATTGA